>JAYSLR010000134.1:0-4114 GCA_043725365.1 Rhizobacter sp.
CGATGACGTGCGCGATGCGCTGACCCTGCCGCCGAATTGCGTGCCGGTGCTGCAGGTCGAGGGCTTGCCGGCCGACCTGTGCGCCGCCCCGGTCGGGCACATCGACGCGCGGGCCGGGCGGGCTGCGGCGCAGTGCATCGAACGCGCGGTCGCGCTGGCGCTCGATGGCGCGGTGGCGGCCATCGTCACCGCGCCGATCCACAAGGAAGCGCTGGCGGCGGCGGGCGTCGCCTGCCCCGGCCATACTGAAATGCTGCAGGCCTTGTCAGCGCCCGGCCGCCCACCCGCGCCAGTGCGCATGATGCTGGCCAACGACGAGCTGCGCACGGTGCTGGTGACGATCCACCTGTCGCTGCGGCGCGCGATCGACGCCGTCACGTTCGACACGGTGCTCGAGACGATCCGCATCGCCCACCGCAGTGCGGCCCGCTTCGGGCTCGCCGCGCCGCGCATCGCGGTGGCCGGGCTGAACCCGCACGCCGGCGAGGGCGGGCTGTTCGGCGACGAGGAGCAGCGCTTCATCGCTCCGGCCATCGACGCGGCGCGTGCCGAAGGCATCGCCGCGAGCGGCCCGTACGCGCCCGACACGGTCTTCATGCGCGCGCGCAACGCGCCCGGCCACCCCGGCGAATTCGACATCGTGGTCGCGATGACGCACGACCACGGGCTGATCCCGGTCAAGTACCTGGGCGTCGAGCAGGGCGTGAACGTCACGCTCGGCCTGCCGTTCGTGCGCACCAGCCCGGACCACGGCACCGCGTTCGACATCGCCGGCACGGGCCGGGCCGACGCCGGCAGCCTGGCCTCGGCGTTGCGGATGGCGCGGCGCCTGGCGGCCTGACGCCAGCGCTCAGACCCGCGTCGACGCGGGTGTCTGCTGGGCCGGTGTGGCCAGCGCGGCGAGCTGGCGACGCGCGCGGTGGGTCGCGCGCTCGATCAGGTACGCGCTCTCGACCGCGCGGAATCGACCCGTCTCGCACATGCGAGCGAGCATGCGCGCCGTCATCGAGATCGTTTCCTGGTGCTTCTTGCCGCGCGTGAAGACGAAGAAACTGCGTGCCGCGCTGACGTGCGCCAGGCGCACCTTCTGCCACTCGTCCTTCAGGTGCATCTGGTAGGCGAAGCCGAGCCGGACATGGTCCATCAGCGCCGGGCCACGTGTCGGCTCGGGTGGATCGGCGCTGGACAGCGCGATGTCGATGTCCAGCCCCGGCAGCGGCGCCTCGGCCGAATCGCCAGGGACCGAGTTGCCCGAGTCGGGGCCGGAATCGGCGCCCAGGTCGATGTCGACCGTGCCCGACCAGTCGACCGCGCTCTCGGTGACCAGGCCGACGCGCCGTGCCTCCTCCGGCGAGAAGCGCTTGGCCAGCATCTCGGCGTCGACCTCGGGCACCGGATCCGACGGCGACAGCGCCGCGCTGGCCGGCACCGGGATGTTGAAGATGTTCTCCAGTTGCTTGACCAGCATGTTGTGGTCGAGCTCGGACAGCGGCGGCGCCTTCAGAGACGCGGAATGGGCGGGCAGCAATCGGGCGAAGAAGTCGCGCTGCGCCGCTTCCGGCCAGCCGATCAGCGCCAGGCCCTCCTTCAGGTCCTTCATCAGCGGCGGCAACTGCATCAGGAACTTCTGGCGCAGCGCCGGTGACCCCTTGGGCTGCACGCTCATCACCAGATCGCGGGCAGCGCGCCGGTAGCGCAGCGCGCGGTCGGAATCCGCGCCGTCGCGGTTGGCCGCGAGCACCAGCGCCTGGCTCCAGACCTGCGGCAGGAAATCCTGCAGGTAGTCCGGCAGGCCCAGCGGCGACAGCGAGCCCTGCAGCTGCAGCATGTAGCGCTGCTGCAGCCGCAGCTCGGCCTCCTTGGTGCCGAGGGTACCGACGGTGCCCTCTTGCTCGACCTGCTCGTGGGTCTGCTCGGCGATGAAGCCCTCGAGCGACGCGAGCTTGGCGGTGTAAAGCTCGATCTGGTCGAAGTCGCCGTCGACGATCTCCTGGACCAGCTCGCGCACGCGGGCGAGGAAGGGCTTGCCGGGGCCGTCGTCGAAATCGTCGAACGCGCAGGCCAGCGAGGCGATGCGGTTGACGAAGCGGCGCACCGGATGGCGGCGCGACGAGAAGAAGCTCGAGTCGTTCAGCGCCACGCGCAGCACCGGCAGCTGCAGTCGCGCGATCTGGCGCGCCATCTGCGGCGGCACGCGCGAATCCGACAGGATCTGGTCGAACAGGCTGCCGACCACGTCGATCACCATGTGGTCGAGCTTGCCGGTGGAGGCCTGCAGCAGCTCCTCGCGGTGCGCGCGGATCAGGTTCACGGCCATCAGGCCGGTCAGGCCGTCAGCGCCGACGAGCGGTGCGCCGCCCACGCCGGTGGACAGTCCGCCTGCGGGCCCCGCTGCACCGCCACCGCCGACGTTGCCGTAGCGCGAGCCCAGCGCGGCATCGAGCTCGCCGGGGCGGCTGGCGACTGCGGTCAGGTGCCGCAGCAGCGCCATCAGCTGGGCGTCGGCCAGCATCGGGCCGGAGCCCGGCTGCGACCCCGGGCCGGAACGCGAATAGGCGCCCTGGGTCGATGCGCCCTGGCCGGTCTGCAGGCCGCTGTTGCCGCCGCGCCCCGAGCGCGCCTCGTAACCCGAGGCGCCGCCGCCCGACGACGAGAGCCCGTCGAGATCGCTGCGCTGGCTGCGCGTGCTGCTCAGCGTCGCGTAGGCGGAGTTCAGGCCCGGCAGCTGGTTGCCCGGCCCCTCGACTTGGCGCACCGACATCGACATCGGCTCGATGCCGCGCGCCTCCAGGCCGCGCACGATCTGCGCGTAACACTCCGGCATGGCCTTGGCCATCGCGTTGCCGAACTCGCGCGCCAGCAGCTTGCGCACATCGGGCTGACTCGAGACGGCCTCGACCGCACGGTAAATCGACGCCCCAATCACGTCGGCGCGCAGCGGATTGCGATCCTGGTCGTTTCGCTCGGTTTGCAGCAGCGCGCCCATGTAGCCCGCCAGATCGCGCAGCTCGGCCTCGCACGCATGCCAGATCTGCTGGCCGATGCGCGTGGCCACCATCTGCCCCTCGACCTCGCTATCGTCGACCAGGCTCAGCGACTGCCAATTGGTTGCGGCGGGGGTGTGTTTCGCGTGCGCGGGCGGGCCCAGGTCCTCGGCGATGCGCCTGCTCAGTTCCTGATCGAACGCGAGCTGCATCGAGGCAAGATTGCGGCGCAGGTCGAACCGCGCCGTATTGAGCAACTCGCGCTCGCCCGGCGCGTGACTGGCCTGCGGGACGGTGCCCAGCGTGGCCGACAAGGTGCTCGCGACCTCGGTCAGGGTCGCCCGGATCTGGCTCGTGGCCGCGTCCAGCGCGGCTCGCAATCGCGGTTCGATCAGGGTCATCTCGGGCACAGGGGCGTGGCGTGTCGCTGCGATGCAGGCGTCGTGGATGCGAGCCTAGCGCGTGGCCGCCAAGTATGAGCCCAAAACTGAGGGTCGAAAGCGGTGCTGCTCCACGCTTCGTGCGGTGTGCCGCGCCCCGTCAGAGGACGCGGCGATTCCGGGCTACTTTCGCAGCGAATCCCGGATCTCGCGCAGCAGCAGCACGTCCTCGGGCGTGACCGCCGGCGGCGCCGCCGGCGTGATCGCCGTCAGCTTGAGCTTGTTGATCTGCCTGATCATCAGAAAGATGATGAACGCCAGGATCACGAAGTTGATCGCCACGGTGATGAAGTTGCCGTAGGCGAACAGTGGAACGCCGGCCTTGGTCAGCGCTTCGTAGGTCATCGGCCCGTTGAAGCTGGCGGGCGGTGGCGAAAGCGCCACGAAGTAGTTGGAGAAGTCCAGACCGCCCAACACGCGGCCCACGATCGGCATGATCAGATCCTTGACGACCGAGTCGACGATCTTGCCGAACGCGGCGCCGATGATCACGCCGACCGCGAGGTCGACGACATTGCCCTTCAGGGCGAACTCCTTGAACTCGGATGAGAACGACATGGGTTGTACTCCTGCGTGTTTCGGGGTTGCGCCTGATTCCCCGTTCGGGGCAGGGCGCGTCAAGTATTCCGGAGGCTCGGGCGAAGTCAAGCACCTTGACACGTCCGCTAGAATGCCGGGTTGACCCTGACC
>JAYSLR010000135.1:0-15639 GCA_043725365.1 Rhizobacter sp.
AAGAAGTTCGACGTGATCGTCACCGGCAACATGTTCGGCGACATCCTGTCCGACGAGGCCGCGATGCTGACCGGCTCGATCGGGATGCTGCCGTGGCTCGGCTCGTACAGGCCCTTGCCCGCCGCATTCAGCGAGGCCGACGGCAGCATCCCGATCGAGCCGGTCAGCATCGCGGCCTCGTCGGACAGGATGTCGCCGAACATGTTGCCGGTGACGATCACGTCGAACTTCTTCGGCGCGCGCACCAGCTGCATCGCGGCGTTGTCGACGTACATGTGGTCGAGTGCCACATCCGGGTACTGCGCATGGACCTCGGTGACGATGTCCTTCCAGAACTGGAAGGTCTCGAGCACGTTGGCCTTGTCGACGCTGGTCAGGCGCTTGCTGCGCTTGCGCGCGGCCTGGAACGCGACGTGCGCGATGCGCTCGATTTCGGGGCGCGAATAGCGCATCGTGTCGAAGGCCTCCTGCGCACCTTTGAAGTCGCCGTCGGGGGACTCGCGGCGGCCGCGCGGCTGGCCGAAGTAGATGTCGCCGGTGAGCTCGCGGATGATCAGGATGTCCAGCCCCGCCACCAGTTCCGGCTTCAGGCTCGACGCGTGCGTGAGCTGCTCGTAGCAGATCGCCGGACGGAAGTTCGCGAACAGGCCGAGGCTCTTGCGCAGCCCCAGGATCGCCTGCTCGGGGCGCAACGCTCGCTCGAGCGTGTCGTACTTCCAATCGCCGACCGCGCCGAACAGCACCGCGTCGGCGGCCTGGGCCAGCTTCAGCGTCGCCTCGGGCAACGGGTGACCATGCGCGTCGTACGCCGCACCGCCGACGAGCGCCTGCTCGGTCTCCAGCGCCAAGTCGAGCGCGCCCAGCACGCGCACGGCCTGCGCGACGATCTCGGTGCCGATGCCGTCACCCGGCAGGATTGCAATCTTCAAGGTCGGTTCCCGATGGTTCTTCGAATCAGATCGTGTGCGCGAGCCACGGCTTGGTCAGCAGCCGCTCGGCTTCGAACGCGCGGATCTTGTCGGCGTGGCGCAGGGTCAGGCCGATGTCGTCGAAGCCGCCGAGCAGGCAGTACTTGCGGAACGCCTGCACGTCGAACGGAATCGTCGCGCCGTCGGGCTCGATGACGAGCTGCTTCTCGAGGTCGACGGTCAGCGAGTAGCCGATGAACGCGAGCGCCTCGTCGAACAGGCGCGAGACCTGCTCCTCGGGCAGCACGATCGGCAGCAGGCCGTTCTTGAAGCAGTTGTTGAAGAAGATGTCGGCGTAGCTCGGCGCGATCAACGCGCGGAAGCCGAACTGGTCGAGTGCCCACGGCGCGTGCTCGCGCGACGAGCCGCAGCCGAAGTTCTTGCGCGCGAGCAGCACCGACGCGCCCTTGTAGCGCGGCTGGTTCAGCACGAAGTCGGGGTTCGGGCGGCGCGTGGCCGGGTCCTGTCCTGGCTCGCCGTGGTCGAGGTAGCGCCACTCGTCGAACAGGTTCGGGCCGAAGCCGGAGCGCTTGATCGACTTCAGGAACTGCTTCGGGATGATCGCGTCGGTGTCGACGTTCTCCCGGTCCATCGGCGCGACGAGGCCGGTGTGGATACGAAACGGAGTCATGGGTTCACCCTGGATTGCCGCGCGCTCACACGAGGCGGCTGACATCGACGAAATGGCCCTCGATCGCCGCCGCAGCGGCCATGGCCGGGCTCACCAGATGGGTGCGGCCGCCGGCGCCCTGCCGGCCCTCGAAGTTGCGGTTGCTGGTGGAGGCGCAGCGCTCGCCCGGTTCGAGCCGGTCGGCGTTCATCGCCAAGCACATCGAGCAGCCGGGCTCTCGCCACTCGAAGCCGGCGCCCTTGAAGATCTTGTCCAGGCCTTCGCGCTCGGCTTGCTCCTTCACGAGGCCGGAGCCCGGCACCACCATCGCCAGCTTGACGTTGGAAGCGACGCGGCTGCCGAGCCGGCGCACCACCGCCGCCGCCTCGCGCAGGTCCTCGATGCGAGAGTTCGTGCACGACCCGATGAAGACCTTGTCGATCAGGATGTCGGCGATCGGCTTGTTCGGCTCCAGCGCCATGTACTGCAACGCGCGCTCGATCGCGCCGCGCTTGCTCGCGTCCTTCTCGCGGTCGGGGTCGGGCACACGGTCGTCGATCGCCAGCACCATCTCGGGCGAGGTGCCCCAGGTGACCTGCGGGCGAATGCGCGACGCGTCGAGCTCGACCACGGCGTCGAAGTGCGCGCCGGGGTCGGTGTGCAGCGTGCGCCAGTAGCGCAGCGCCTGCTCCCACTCGACGCCAGCCGGCGTGTACGGGCGGCCCTTCACATACGCAATCGTGGTTTCGTCCACGGCCACCAGGCCGGCGCGCGCACCGGCCTCGATCGCCATGTTGCACACCGTCATCCGGCCCTCCATGCTGAGCGCGCGGATCGCGGAGCCGGCGAACTCGATCGTGTAGCCGGTGCCGCCGGCGGTGCCGATCCTGCCGATGACGGCGAGCACGATGTCCTTCGCGCTGCAACCCGTGCCGAGCTTGCCTTCCACGCGCACGAGCATGTTCTTCGCCTTGCGCGCCAGCAGCGTCTGCGTTGCCAGCACGTGCTCGACCTCGCTGGTGCCGATGCCGTGCGCGAGCGCGCCGAACGCGCCGTGCGTCGAGGTATGCGAGTCACCGCAGACGACCGTCATGCCCGGCAGCGTGGCGCCCTGCTCCGGGCCGATCACGTGCACGATGCCCTGGCGGCGATCGTTCATCTTGAACTGCGTGATCCCCAGGCGGTCGCAGTTGGCGTCGAGCGTGTCGACCTGCAGCCGCGAGATCGGGTCGGCGATGCCGTGCGAACGATCGGTGGTCGGCACGTTGTGGTCGCTCACCGCCAGATTCGCCGAGACACGCCAGACCTTGCGGCCCGCCAGTTCCAGGCCGTCGAACGCCTGCGGGCTCGTGACCTCGTGGACGAGGTGGCGATCGATGTAGAGAACGGCCGTGCCGTCGTCTTCGGTGTGGACGACGTGCTCGTCCCAGATCTTGTCGTACAGCGTGCGGGGCATGGCGGCGCAGTGTCAGTGGTACGCGGGACTGCGAGTTTACGGCTTTGCACCCACCAGCGTCCCGCCGCGACGCGGCCACCCGCGAATCGTCACTCTCCCATCCGCCCCCGAATCGTGGGGCAGGAATTACCCTGGAACCGGGGAACCGCGCAGTGCGAGACGAGCAGCGGCCTGTTATGTTCCCACGGCGCTCGGCCGACAACATCGCAGCCGGTGCCCCATGCGCCCGACCGGGCGAAAACCTTCCATGTCTTCTACCGAGGAAACCACATGTCCAAAATGAGATGGGGCGCCCTGCCGGCACTCGCCCTCGCGATGGCGGCCGTCACGGCGGCGTCGGCGAACGCCGCGCCGATCACGCTGCAGATCCAGAACTCCGGCACCGCGATGTTGGTCACCAGGCCGGAGGGTCTGGTCGAATACCAGCAGCCGGAGCTCGACCCGGGTCTTGAAGCGCTCGAGCGTACCGAAGCCGATCTCGCCGGCATGTTCAAGTCGGGCGGCAAGTTCATCAACCGCAGCATCGCCAAGAGCTCCGGCATCGGCGCGGCAACGGTCGGTAGCAAGAAAGCCAAGTCGAACCCGCAGTTGGCGCTGACGATCGACGGCCTGAACTTCCGCCAGCAGCGGCTCGCCAACGGCGGCAACCAGTTCTCGGTCGAGCCGCCGGATCAGGCGCTGTGCGCGGGCAACGGCTATGTGCTCGAGGCGGTCAACGACGTGCTGCGGGTCTTCGACAGCAGCGGTGCGGCGCTCTCGGGTGTGGTCGACCTGAACACCTTCTACGGCTATGCGCCGGCGATCACGCGCACCGCGTCGCCACTGCAGTTCGGCCCGTCGATCACCGACCCGGTGTGCCACTTTGATGGCGACACGCAACGCTGGTTCGTGGTCGTGCTGACGCTCGACCGCGCGGTCCCGACCAGCCAGAACCTGTCGGGCAAGAACCATCTCGACATCGCCGTCAGCACCACGTCGAACCCGCTCGGCACTTGGCGCATCTACCGGTTGCCCGTGCAGAACGACGGCAGCGACGGCACCCCGGCGCACGCCGACTGCCCGTGCATCGGCGACTATCCGCACATCGGCGTGGACGCCACCGGCCTGTACCTGACAACCAACGAGTTCCCGTTCGCGGGCGGGTTCAACGGCGCGCAGATCTACGCGATTTCCAAGCGCGCGCTGGCGGCCGGCGCGAGCACGATCAACGTGGCGCTGATCAACACCGCGGACTCGAACTACCTGCTCGACGGCGCGCCCGGGTTCACGGTCTGGCCGGCGATCAGCCCCGACGCAAGCAACTTCTCGAGCGCGCAGGGCGGTACCGAGTTCTTCATGAGCTCGCAGGCCGTCTTCAACGACAGCGGCACCGACAACCGGATCCGCGTCTGGGCGCTGAGCAACACCGCCTCGCTCGACACCTCGACGCCGAACCTCAGGCTGGTTCACAACGCGGTCACGGTGGATGCTTATGCTGTTCCCGACGTCATCACGCAAAAGTCCGGCGACTATCCGCAGGGGCAACTCGCCGGCCAGCCGCTTGGCGTCATCGATGGCAACGACTCGCGGATCCAACAGGTGTCGTTCGCCAACGGCACGCTGTGGAGCGCGCTCGACACGGCCGTCGAGGTCGGTGGCCAACAGCGCGTGGGTATCGCCTACTACGCTATCAATCCGCAACTCGGCAGCAGCGGCCTGAAGGGCAAGGTCGTCAAGCAGGGCCAGCTGGCGCTGGCAGGCAACAACCTGACCCGGCCCGCGGTCGCGGTGCTCAGCAACGGGCGCGGCGTGATCGGCTTCACAGTGGCCGGGCCCGATTACTATCCCAGTGCAGGCTATGCCGGTCTGGACGCCCTGGCGGGCGCTGGTGACATCCATGTCGCGAGCACCGGGTTGGGTCCGCAGGACGGGTTCAGCGAATACGGCGGGCGGCCGCGCTGGGGCGACTACGCCGCCGCGGCGACCGATGGGAAGTCGATCTGGATCGCCAACGAGTACATCAACCAGACCTGTACGGTCGCCCAGTACCAGGCGACCGGCGGTAGCTGCGGCGGCACGCGCACGTCACTGGGAAACTGGGGCACGCGCATCACGAAAGTAACGCCCTGAGCGTCAGCTGTTGAGGCGGCGGCGGGCGCCGCATCGCGCGCCGCCGACGCTGCCGCAGGTCGGGCACGATAGACCCCGGCGCATCGCCGGTTGTCTGCCTCGAAACCCTGAACCAGCCCGGTTCAGGGTTTCTTCATGCGGGCTGCGAAGATCCCGACCACACTGCGGCGCCGATCAGGCGCGCCTGGCCAGCGGCACCACGTTGCGCGCCGTCGCGCCGCTGAACAGCTGGCGCGGGCGGCCGATCTTGTACTCGGGGTCGCCGATCATTTCGTTGAGCTGTGCGATCCAGCCGACCGTGCGCGCGAGCGCGAAGATCGCGGTGAACAGCGACACCGGGATGCCGATCGCGCGCTGCACGATGCCGGAGTAGAAGTCGACGTTCGGGTACAGCTTGCGCGAGACGAAGTATTCGTCCTCGAGCGCGATCTTCTCGAGTGCCATCGCGAGCTTGAAGATCGGGTCGTCGTGCAGGCCGAGCGCGTCCAGCACCTCGTGGCAGGTCTCGCGCATCAGCTTGGCGCGCGGGTCGTAGTTCTTGTAGACGCGGTGCCCGAAGCCCATCAGCTTGACGTTCGAGTTCTTGTCCTTCACCTGCTTGATGAAGTCGCCGATCTTCTCGACGCCGCCCATCTTGCGCACGTCTTCGAGCATGTTCAGCGCCGCCTCGTTCGCCCCGCCGTGCGCCGGGCCCCACAGGCAGGCGACACCGGCCGCGATCGCCGCGAACGGATTCGTGCCGGACGAGCCGCACAGGCGGACCGTCGAGGTCGACGCGTTCTGCTCGTGGTCGGCGTGCAGGATGAAGATGCGGTCCATCGCGCGCACCAGCACGTCGTTCGGCACGTAGTCCTCGCAGGGCGTGGCGAACATCATGCGCATGAAGTTGCCGGCATAGCTCAGGTCGTTCTTCGGGTAGATGTAGGGCTGGCCGACGGTGTACTTGTAGGCCATGGCCACCAGCGTGGGCATCTTCGCGATCAGCCGGATCGCGGAGATCTCGCGATGCTCGGGGTTATGGATGTCGGTGCTGTCGTGATAGAAGGCCGACAGCGCGCCCACCAGCCCGGTCATGATGGCCATCGGGTGCGCGTCGCGGCGAAAGCCGCGCAGGAAGAACTGCATCTGCTCGTTGACCATCGTGTGGTTGGTCACGAGCTTCGTGAAGTCGACCTTCTGCGTCGCATTCGGCAGCTCGCCCTTCAGCAGCAGGTAACAGGTCTCGAGGTAGTCGCAGTTCTCGGCGAGCTGCTCGATCGGGTAGCCGCGGTACAGCAGCTCGCCCTTGTCGCCGTCGATGTAGGTGATGGTCGAGTTGCACGACGCGGTCGACAGGAAGCCCGGGTCGTAGGTGAACTTGCCGGTCTGGGCGTAGAGCTTGCGGATGTCGATCACGTCGGGGCCGATGCTGCCCTTGTAGATCGGCAAGTCCATGGTCGGGCTGCCATCGGAGAACGACAGGGTGGCTTTCACGTCGGACGGTGTCATGAGCTATTCCTTGAATGGCAGAAGGGGGTGGCAACTCTCTTGTCACGCCGGCACGCGCATCATGCGCAGCACCTGCACCACATCGTCTCTCTCCAGCTCCCCGGCGGGCTCCCGGCGGGCCAGGAGCAGGTCGAGCAGGTCGTTGTCGGACAGGTCCATCAAGGTCAGCAAGCCCCGGGCCTGATCTTCGGTCAACTGCGCCGCGTGGCGCCCAAAGAAGCGCTCGATGAACAGATCGTTCTCGAGCAGGCCGCGGCGGCAGCGCCAGCGCAGCTTGCTCAACGCCCGTT
Organism: Rhizobacter sp.; assembly: GCA_043725365.1. GTDB lineage: Bacteria > Pseudomonadota > Gammaproteobacteria > Burkholderiales > Burkholderiaceae_C > LMDS01. Next base: position 6,922 of record JAYSLR010000135.1, read on the forward strand.
CGTCGATGAGCGCTTCCATCGCGGTCAGATGGCGCGGCGCACCATCAGTTCCTTGATCTTCCCGATCGCCCTGGTCGGGTTCAGGCCCTTCGGGCAGACGTCGACGCAGTTCATGATCGTGTGGCAGCGGAACAGGCGGTACGGGTCTTCGAGGTTGTCCAGGCGCCCGGCGGTGTCCTGATCGCGGCTGTCGGCAATGAAGCGGTAGGCCTGCAGCAATCCGGCCGGACCGACGAACTTGTCCGGGTTCCACCAGAAGCTCGGGCAGCTCGTCGAGCAGCTCGCGCACAGGATGCATTCGTACAGGCCGTTGAGCTCGTCGCGCTCCTCGGGTGACTGCAGCCGCTCCTTCTCGGGCGGCGTCTCGTCGTTGACGAGGTAGGGCTTGATCGAGTTGTACTGCTTGAAGAACTGCGTCATGTCGACGATCAGGTCGCGGATCACCGGCAGGCCGGGCAGCGGCTTGAGCACGACCACGCCGGGCAGCGTGCGCATGTTGGTCAGGCAGGCCAGCCCGTTCTTGCCGTTGATGTTCATCGCGTCCGACCCGCACACGCCCTCGCGGCACGAGCGCCGGAAGCTCAGCGACGGGTCGACCGCCTTCAGCTTGTTCAACGCGTCGAGCAGCATGCGCTCGCTGCCGTCGAGCTCGACCTCGAGCGTCTGCATGCGCGGCTTCGCGTCGGTGTCGGGGTCGTAGCGATAGATCTGGAAGGTGCGTTTCGTCATCGTTCTCTTTCGATCGTCGCTCAGAAGGTCCGGACTTTCGGCGGCACCGACTCGACACTCAGCGGCGTCAGGTTCACCGGCTTGTAGTCCAGGCGGTTGCCCTCGCTGTACCACAGCGAGTGCTTCAGCCAGACCTCGTCGTTGCGGCCGTTCGGGTGCTCGGGCGTGTCCGCATAGTCGTCGACGGTGTGCGCGCCGCGGCTCTCGTGGCGCGCAGCCGCCGAGATCATCGTCGCCATCGCGGCCTCGATCAGGTTGTCGACTTCCAGCGCCTCGATGCGCGCGGTGTTGAACACCTTGCTCTTGTCGGCCAGGTGGATGCCCTTCACGCGTTCGGCCAGCGCCTTGATCTCGAGCACGCCGGCGTCCATCAGCTTCTGGGTGCGGAACACGCTCGCGTGCTGCTGCATCGACTTGCGGATGTCGTTGGCCACGTCCTGCGCGTACTCGCCGCCGGTCGAACCGTCGAGCCTGGCGAGGCGGGAGAGCGTGAAGTCCGCAGCGTCGGGCGGCAGCGGCTTGTGCGCCTGGGCCTTCAGCGCACTCGCAACGATGTGGTCGCCGGCCGCCTTGCCGAACACCAGCAGGTCGAGCAGCGAGTTCGTGCCCAGCCGGTTCGCGCCGTGCACACTGACGCAGGAGCACTCGCCGACCGCGTACAGACCGTTCACGACCGTATTCGGATTGCCGCCCTTGGGCGCGACGACCTGACCGTGAATGTTGGTCGGCACGCCGCCCATCTGGTAGTGAATCGTCGGCACGACCGGAATCGGTTCCTTCGTGATGTCGACATTCGCGAAGTTGTGGCCGATCTCGAGCACGCTAGGCAGGCGCTTCGCGATGGTCTCGGCCCCCAGGTGCGTCATGTCCAGGACGATGTAGTCCTTGTTCGGCCCGCAGCCGCGGCCTTCCTTGATTTCCTGGTCCATGCAGCGCGACACGAAGTCGCGCGGCGCCAGGTCCTTCAGGGTCGGCGCGTAGCGCTCCATGAAGCGCTCGCCGTCGCTGTTGCGCAGGATCGCGCCCTCGCCGCGGCAGCCCTCGGTCAGCAGCACGCCGGCACCGGCGACGCCGGTCGGGTGAAACTGCCAGAACTCCATGTCCTCGAGCGGCAGGCCGGCGCGCGCTGCCATGCCCAGGCCGTCGCCGGTGTTGATGAACGCGTTCGTCGACGCGGCGAAGATGCGCCCGGCCCCGCCGGTGGCCAGCAGCACGGTCTTGGCCTCGAGGATGTGGATCTCGCCGGTCTCCATCTCGAGCGCGGTCACGCCGACCACGTCGCCCTCGGCGTCGCGGATCAGGTCCAGCGCCATCCACTCGACGAAGAAGTTCGTGCGCGCCTTGACGTTCTGCTGGTACAGCGTGTGCAGCATCGCGTGGCCGGTGCGGTCGGCCGCGGCGCAGGCGCGCTGCACCGGCTTCTCGCCGTAGTTCGCGGTGTGGCCGCCGAACGGGCGCTGGTAGATCGTGCCGTCGGGATTCCGGTCGAACGGCATGCCGAAGTGCTCGAGCTCGTAGACGACCTTGGGCGCTTCACGGCACATGAACTCGATCGCGTCCTGGTCGCCGAGCCAGTCGGAGCCCTTGACGGTGTCGTAGAAGTGGTAGTGCCAGTTGTCCTCGCTCATGTTGCCGAGCGAGGCGCCAATGCCGCCCTGTGCGGCGACGGTGTGCGAGCGCGTCGGGAACACCTTGGACAGCACGGCGACGTTGAGGCCCGCGAGCGAGAGTTGCAGCGACGCGCGCATGCCCGAGCCGCCGGCGCCAACGATCACCACGTCGAACTTGCGCCTGCTGAGCGCGGCGGTACCGGCTGTCATCTGGGGAATACCGGCTTGCATCAGAGTCTCCAAAGAACCTGGATGGCCCAGCCGGCGCAGCCGACCAGCCAGACGATCGCGGCCACCTGCAGCGCCAGGCGTGCGCCGACCGCTTTCACGTAGTCCATCAGCACATCGCGCACGCCGACCCAGACGTGGATCAGCAGCGCGACGATCACGACGAAGGTCAGCAGCTTCATCCACTGGTGCGAGAAGATGCCGGCCCACTTGTCGTAGCCCATCTCGCCGGGCAACAGCACCTGGACGATGACCGCGAGCGTGAACAGCGCCATCAGCGCGGCGGTGACGCGCTGCGACAGCCAGTCGCGCAGGCCGTAATGCGCACCGACGACGGTGCGCTTCGAACCGAAACTCTGTGCCATTTGTCGGCGCCTCAGTGATGACCTAGAAGAAGAACAGCTTCGCGCCGAGCGCGAGCGTGAGCACGATGCTGACCGCGAACGTGAAGATCGCCGACGAGCGCCCGAACTGCAGCGTCACGGCATGCGTGGCGTCCATCCACAGGTGGCGCAGCCCGGCGATCAGGTGGTGCAGGTAGGCCCAGATCAGCGCCAGCGCGACGAGCTTGAAGAACCAGCCCGGCAGCAAGCCGGCTCCGCCGCTGAACACCGACGTGAACTGGCTGTAGGTGATCTCGGACGTGAGGCTGGTGTCGAACATCCAGATGATGAACGGCAGCAGGATGAACATCAGCAACCCGCTGGCGCGGTGCAGGATCGACACCAGGCCGGCCAGCGGGAGCCGGTAGCCGAGCGCGTCGATCAACTTCATGTTCTCGCCGGGTCGTTGTCTTTTTGCTGTGTCTGCCATGAGCACCCTTGTTGATCGAGCTCGTTCGGATCGGACGTAACCGCCGCGTAACCGGAAGATTTTATTGCAACGCAGCAGGCCTCGACGCCGCGCCGCGCGATTTGGGTCAATGTGGCGCGCCGCCTGTCAGTTGAGCTCATTGCGATAGTAGTGCGATGCGGTGCTGTACAGACCACGGCGCAGTTCGACCGGCGCGTCGCCGTAGGTCATCGAGAGCCGCTCGACGCTGAGCAGCGGCGCACCCGGCGGGAGCGCCAGCAGCTCGGCGGCGGCGCCGTCGGCCGCCACCGCGCGGATCTTCTCCTCGGCGCGAATCATGCGCACGCCGAACTCGGCCTCGAACAGGCCGTACATCGGGCCGCGGTTCGACCCGAGCCGCTCCGCGGTCAGGCCCTTGAACAGCGCGGCCGGCAGCCAGATGTCGTCGAGCACCACCGGCGCGCCACGGAACGACAGCAGCCGGCGCACGCGGATCACCGGGTCGCTCGCGCGCAGTTGCAGCGCCCGCGCCACCTCGGCCGGCGCGCGCTGGCGCTTGCAGTCGATCAGCCGCCGCGTCATGCCGCCGACCTCGCCGCTGTCCGGCGTCAGGCGCAGGAAGCGGAACTGGACGTGTTCCTCGGCGTGCGTCGCGACGAAGGTGCCCTTGCCCTGCCGGCGCACCAGCAGGTTCTCGGCGGCGAGTTCGTCGATCGCCTTGCGCACCGTGCCCTGACTGACCTTGAAGCGTGCCGCCAGCTCGATCTCGCTCGGGATCGCCTCGCCCGGCCGCCACTCGGCGTGCTGCAGGCTGCGCATCATCAGCGCCTTGATCTGCCGGTACAGCGGGCTGAACGAGGGGCTGCCGGACGCCACGGGCGCGGCAGGCGGTGAGGTCACGGGCATGGCTCGATTGCAGCACAAAGCGCGGGCCCGCGCCGGTCAGAGCGCTGGAAGATGTCTTATATAAGATATAAGAATCGCGTCGCCCACAGGGAAAAGCGCCACCGAACGACCGCGCCGCCGGCAGACTGTCCTAAACTTGCGGACGCACCGCGGTGCGCCGCCAGGCGCCGGCCCGCCCCATCACCGCCCCTCTCGTTCCCTACCTTCATCCACTTCCCCCTCGGAGATTTCGCATGAGCAAGAAACCCGTTCGCGTCGCCGTCACCGGCGCCGCCGGCCAGATCGGTTACGCCATCCTGTTCCGCATCGCCTCGGGCGAGATGCTGGGCAAGGACCAGCCGGTCGTCCTGAGCCTGCTCGAAGTCCCGATGGAGAAGCCGCAACAGGCGCTCAAGGGCGTGATCATGGAGCTCGAGGACTGCGCGTTCCCGCTGCTCGTCGGCATCGAGGCCCACGGCGACCCGATGACCGCGTTCAAGGACGCCGACTACGCGCTGCTGATCGGCTCGCGCCCGCGCGGCCCGGGCATGGAGCGCGCCGAACTGCTCGCCGTCAACGCCGAGATCTTCACCGCGCAGGGCAAGGCCCTCGACAAGGTCGCGAGCCGCAACGTCAAGGTGCTCGTCGTCGGCAACCCGGCCAACACCAACGCCTACATCGCGATGAAGAGCGCGCCCAGCCTGCCGCGCGAGAACTTCACCGCGATGCTGCGCCTGGACCACAACCGCGCGCTGAGCCAGATCGCCGCGAAGACCGGCAAGGCCGTCGCCGACATCGAGAAACTCGCCGTCTGGGGCAACCACTCGCCGACGATGTACGCCGACTACCGCTTCGCGACGATCGGCGGTGCGAGCGTGAAGGACATGATCAACGACCAGGTCTGGAACGCCGACACCTTCCTGCCCACCGTCGGCAAGCGCGGCGCGGCGATCATCGCAGCGCGCGGCGTGTCGTCGGCGGCCTCGGCGGCGAATGCGGCCATCGACCACATGCGCGACTGGGCGCTGGGCACGAGCGGCAAGTGGGTCACGATGGGCGTGCCGTCGGACGGCCAGTACGGCATTCCGAAGGACGTGATGTTCGGCTTCCCGGTCACGACCGAGAACGGCAAGTACAAGATCGTCGAAGGCCTGCCGATCGACGCCTTCAGCCAGGAGCGCATCAACGTCACGCTGGCCGAGCTGCAGGGCGAGCAGGACGGCGTCAAGCACCTGCTGTAAGGCGAGCGCGCGATGGGCACCGGCGACTGGAACCCCGAGCTCTATCGCAAGTTCGAGGACGAACGCACGCGCCCGGCGCGCGAGCTGCTCGCCCGCGTTGCGATCGACTCGCCGAAGCGCGTGTACGACCTGGGCTGCGGCCCGGGCAACTCGACCGAGTTGCTGGTCGAGCGATTTCCGCACGCGCAAGTCGTCGGCACCGACAACTCCGAGCCCATGCTGGTCAGCGCGCGCGCGCGCCTGCCCGGCTGCGCGTTCGAGCTCGGCGACATCGCGAGCTGGCAGGCCGGCAGGCCGGCCGATGTGATCTACAGCAACGCGGCGCTGCAGTGGATCGGCGATCACGAAACGCTGATCCCGGGGCTGTTCGGGCAACTCGCACCGGGCGGCGTGCTCGCGATCCAGATGCCCGACAACCGCGAAGAGCCGACCCATCGCTCGATGCGCGACGTCGCCGGTCTCGAACCCTGGTCGGCGCTGATCGGCGATGCCGCCAAGGTGCGCACCAAGATCCTCGCGCTGACCGACTACTACGACCTGCTGGCAGGCGCAGGCGCGGAAGTCGATGTCTGGCGGACCGCGTACCAGCACCCGATGGAATCGCCCGCGAAGATCGTCGAGTGGGTGCGCGGCACCGGCTTGAAGCCCTTTGTCGACCCCTTGCCCGACGCCGAACGCAAGACCTTCCTGGCCGAGTACGAGGCGCACATCGCCAGGGCCTACCCGAAGCGCGCCGACGGCAAGCTGCTGCTGCAGTTCCCGCGCCTGTTCATCGTCGCGCGCCGCCCGGGATGAGCACGCATCCGCGCGACGCGCTGTTCGACAGCGCCGATCAAGCCCCGCAGCTGCCGGTGTGCGACCACTACTGCGGCGTCGAGGCGCGCATGCGCAAGAGCCTCGCGCTGCAGGCCGAGCTGGGGCCGGTGTTCGACATCACGCTCGACTGCGAGGACGGCGCGCCGATCGGCGGCGAGGCCGAGCACGCCCACCTGTGCGCCGAGATTGCGATGTCGGCCGAGAACCGCTTCGGCCGCGTCGGTGCGCGCGTGCACCCGGTCGACCACCCGAGCTTCGCCGCAGACGTCGCGACCCTGATCGGCGGCGCCGGCACGCGCCTGGCCTACCTGATGCTGCCCAAGCCGCGCGACCTCGCCGACGTGCAGCGCGGCTGCGCCGAGATCGACCACCAGCTGCGCGTGCATGGCGTGACCCGCCCGCTGCCGGTGCACGCGCTGATCGAGACGCACGGCGCGCTGCGCGACGTGGACGCGATCGCCGCGCTGCCGCGCATCGAGTCGCTGTCGTTCGGGCTGATGGACTTCGTCTCGGCGCACCGGGGCGCGATTCCCGCGAGCGGCATGAGCGCCGAAGGCCAGTTCACGCACCCGCTGGTGCTGCGCGCCAAGCTCGAGATCGCCGCGGCCTGCCACGGCCATGCGAAGACGCCCTCGCACAGCGTGATCACCGAGTTCAACGATGCCGACGCCATCGAGGCGGCGGCCACCCGCGCCGCGCGCGAGCTCGGCTACACGCGCATGTGGAGCATCCACCCGAACCAGATCCGGCCGATCGTCGAGGCTTTCGCGCCCAGCGCGGCCGAGGTCGAACAGGCCTGGCAGATCGTCACGGCAGCGCAGGACGCGCACTGGGCGCCGACCCGGCACCGCGACAGGCTGCACGACCGCGCCAGCTACCGCTACTTCTGGCAGGTGCTCGAGCGCGCGCACCGCACCGGCCAGCCCCTGCCCGAGGAGCTGCGCGAGCGCTTCTTCGACGGCGGCAGCACGGCGGCATGACCGAATTCGCGCGTCGCCTCGAAGGGTGTTGCATTTCGCAACGGTCGCCCGGCCCGGAGCGTGTTGCAAGTCACAACGGCCGCGGTCGCCGCACCCGCACAATGCGGCCACCTCAGCTACCGGCCAACACCATGACGATCCACTCCTCGGCCCTCGCCGTCGCTGCTGCCCTCGCCTTGTGCACCTTCGCCTCCGCCGTGACCGCCCAGGCCGCGGCTCCCAAGAAGCCGGTGGCGGCCAAGGCCGCGAAGAAGGCGCCACCGGTCAAGAAGGTGGTCGAGGCCGCGCCGCCGCCCGCGGCCGGTCCCGAGCAGATCGACGCCGCCGGCCGCGTCTACTACGGCGCCTACGAATGCGAATTCAAGCAGACCGTCGACATCGCCGAGAGCCCCAAGTACCCCGCCTACGTGGACGTCAAGCACGGCAAGGCCGAGTACCTGATGAAGCCGGTGCTGTCGTCGACCGGGGCGGTCCGGCTCGAGGACGTGCGCGGCGAGACGCTGATGGTGCAGATCGCGAGCAAGTCGATGCTGCTGAACGTCAAGACGGCGCAGCGCCTCATCGACGGCTGTGTCAGCCCGAAGCAGCGCGAGCTGATGGCGCTGGCCGCGGCCGCGAAGGCCGCCGAAGCCGCCTCCGCGGCCACCGCGTCCACCGCCTCCGCGGCGGATCAGACGGTCAGCACCTCAAGCCTGCTCAAGTGATCCCGCGGCGCCGCTGAGCGCCTTGCAGTACGTTGGCTTAGGTATGTATAATTCATACATACTTCTGCCACGGAGCACTGCATGGAAGCCACTGTCGCCGAACGCGGCCAGATCACGCTGCCGAAGGCCGTGCGCGACGCGCTCGGCCTGACCAAGGGCACCCAGCTCAAGGTCGAGCTCGACGGCAGCCGCATCATCCTGCGCAAGAACGTCGACGACGCCATCTCCAGAGCACGCGGCAAGTTCAAGCTGCCTCCCGGCAAGACCACCGACGACGTGATGCGCGAGTTGCGCGGTCGCGCACCGGGCGATCCGGTGGAGCCCTGATGATCGCACCTTGCGCGACCTGGTCAACTCGATCCCGCTCTATGCGATCAAGGCCGGGCTCCTGACGGTTGAGACGAAGGGCAAGAAGAACGTCTTCAGCGGCCGCATCCTCGAGATCGAAGGGCTGCCCGGACCTGAAAATCGAGCAGGCATTCGAGCTTTCCGACGCCTCGGCCGAGTGCCGCCGGATGCACCGTGCACCTCGATACGGCGCCTATCGTCGAATACCTCAACAGCAATGTCGCGCTGATGAAATGGATGATCTCGCAGGGCTATGCCGACGCTCCCACCCTGCAGCGCCGGATCGACGCGCAGGTAGCGTGGCTGGCCGACCCGAAGCTGCGCGAGGCCGACGCGAATGCCGAATACACCGCGATGATCGAGATCGACCTGGCCGAAATTCACG
>JAYSLR010000136.1:0-4525 GCA_043725365.1 Rhizobacter sp.
ATCCATTTGCCGCAGCAGATGGCGGCCTCAGCTGCTTCAATATCGCATCAACCGCGCGTCAATACCGCCTGCAGAAACATCCGCGTTCGATCCTGTGCGGGATTCGTGAAGAGGGTTTCCGGTGGCCCGGACTCAATCACCACGCCTCCGTCCATCACCACAACAACGTCGCCCACCTCGCGTGCGAAGTCCATTTCGTGCGTGACCACCATCATCGTCATGCCTTCGAGCGCGAGCTTGACCATCACGTCGAGCACCTCGCCGACCATCTCGGGGTCGAGCGCCGAGGTCGGCTCGTCGAACAGCATCACGATCGGGTCCATGCTCAGCGCGCGCGCGATCGCGACGCGCTGCTGCTGGCCGCCCGAGAGCTGACCCGGGAACTTGTCCTTGTGCGCGATCAGGCCGACGCGGTCGAGCATCTTCAGGCCGCGCGTCTGCGCGTCGTCGGCGCTGCGGCCGAGCACCTTGATCTGCGCCAGCGTCAGGTTCTCGGTCACGCTCAGGTGCGGGAACAGTTCGAAGTGCTGGAACACCATGCCGACGCGGGCGCGCAGCTTCGGCAGGTCGGTCTTCGGGTCGGCGATCGAGATGCCGTCGACGACGATGTCGCCCTTCTGGAACGGCTCGAGCGCATTCACGGTCTTGATCAGCGTCGACTTGCCCGAGCCCGACGGGCCGCAGACCACCACGACCTCGCCCTTCTTGATGGTCGTCGTGCAGTCGGTCAGCACCTGGAAGCTGCCGTACCACTTGGAAACGTTCTTGATGTCGATCATGGGTGGATCCTTCAGCGGATGATGGCGATCTTCTTCTGCAGCCGGCGCACGAGCATCGACAGGCTGAAGCAGATGACGAAGTAGACGACCGCGGCGAACAGGTAGGCCTCGACCGGGCGGTTGAAGTTCTTGCCCGCGACCTCGAAGCCCTTCAGCAGGTCGTAGGCGCCGATCGCGTAGACGAGGGACGTGTCCTGGAACAGGATGATGGTCTGCGTCAGCAGCACCGGCAGCATGTTGCGGAAGGCCTGCGGCAAAACGATCAGCTTCATGCACTGCGCGTAGGTCATGCCGACCGCGTAGCCGGCGTTGACCTGGCCCTTCGACACCGACTGGATGCCGGCGCGCATGATCTCGGAGTAGTACGCCGCCTCGAACACCGTGAAGGTGATGATCGCCGACCACTCGGCGCCGAGCGAGCGCCCGATCAGCAGCGGGATCAGCAGGAAGAACCACAGGATCACCATCACCAGCGGGATCGAGCGCAGCGTGTTGACGTAGAACGCCGCCGCCATCACGAGCCACTTCTTGCCCGACAGCCGCATCAGCGCGAGGATCGTACCGATGACGATGCCGCCGATCATCGCGATCAGCGTCAGCTGCACCGAGAAGACCAGGCCCTTCCAGATGAAGTTGGTGATCAGGTTCCAGTTCAGGAAGCCGAAGTCGAGGGCCGTCATTGGACCTCCCGCCGAGCCGTCTCAAGGGAGGTCCACACCCCCTCGGGGGGCAGGAGCGAAGCGACGTGGGGGCGCATCATTTGCCGGCTCCGACCATGCCGGGCACCTGGACGCGGTGCTCGATCACCATCGCGATGCGGTTGATCGCGAACGCGGAGATGAAGTACAGGAACGAGACCGCGAGGTAGACCTCGATGCCGCGCGAGGTCTCTTCGGCGGCCTGCTGCGCGAAGAAGGTCAGCTCGGCGATGCTCACCGCGAATGCGACCGACGAGTTCTTGATGATGTTCATCGACTCGCTGGTCAGCGGCGGGATGACGATGCGAAACGCCATCGGCATCAGCACGTAGCGGTAGGTCTGCGGCAGGGTCAGGCCCATCGCGAGGCCGGCGTAGCGCTGGCCCTTCGGAATCGTCAGGATGCCGGCCTTGACCTGCTCGGCGATGCGCGCCGAGGTGAAGAAACCCAGCCCGAGCACCACCAGCAGGAAGCTCGGCACCGAGCGCAGCGACAGGAAGATCGCCGGCAGCACGTGGTACCAGACGAACAGCTGCACCAGCAGCGGCACGTTGCGGAAGAGCTCGGTCCAGGCCTCGCCGAACATCGCCAGCGCCTTGTTCGGCACCGTGCGCAGGATGCCGATCAACGAGCCGACGGCGAGCGCGATCACCAGCGCGAGCAGCGCCACCGACATCGTCCAGCCCCAGGCCGACATCAGCCACTGCAGGTAGGTCTGCCCACCGCCGGTGTCCTGCAGGAACACCTGCCAATTCCAGTTACCCAAGGCTCGCTCCCGCAAATGTCGTTCTTGAACGGTCGAAACACGCAAAGAAAGAGCGCAGCGCAGAGGGCTCCACGCCGCGCTCGATCAATGTAAGCAAACTCCGCGCCGGGTGACGCTAGGGCTTACCTCAAGGCCTTGCCGAAGAAGCGAGCCCCGCGGCCGCCCCCCGTCGCATGCATCACTTTTTGTAGGCCTCGACCGGCTTGTCGTTCGGGTGCGCGATCGCGTCCTTCAGCGCGGCGGACATCGGCATCCCGACGATCGCGTTGCGCGGCGGGACCGGCGACATGAACCAGCGCGTGTACATCTTCTCGAGCTCGCCGCTCTTCATCAGGCCGATCACGGTGTCGTCGACCAGCTTCTTGTAGACCGGGTCGTCCTTCGGAATCATGATCGCGATCGGCTCCTCCGACAGCGACTCGCCGACGATCTTGAACTCGGCCGGGTTCTTCGAGTTGACGATCAGCCCGGCCAGGATGTTGTCGTCCATCACGAACGCGTCGGCGCGGCCCGATTCGAGCAGCAGGAACGAGTCGGCGTGGTCCTTGCCGAACAGTTCCTTGAAGTCGATCTTGCCGGCGCGCTTGCGCAGCAGCTGCACCGAGGTCGTGCCGGTGGTCGTCGCAAGGGTCTTGCCGTTCAGTTGCTCGATCGAGGTGATGCCCGAGTCGGCCTTCACCGCGGTGCGCACGTTGGTCACGAAGGTGGTCGGCGCGAACGAGACCTGCTGCGCCCGCGCGGTGCTGTTGGTGGTCGAGCCGCATTCCATGTCGACGGTGCCGTTCTGCACCAGCGGCACGCGGTTCGCCGAGGTCACGACGGTGTACTCGATCGGCAGCGTCGGCGCCTTCAGCGCGGCCCTGATCGCGTCGGCGATCTTCAGGCAGACGTCGACGTGGTAGCCGACGTACTTGCCGTCGCCGGTGGTGTAGGCCAGCGGGGCCGACGAGTCGCGCGTGCCGATCGAGATCTTGCCGGCGGATTTGATCTTGGCCAGGGTGTCGGCGGCGGTCGCGACATTGGCGATGCCGCATGCCAGCACGGCAGCGAGGGCGAGGGCGAGCTTCTTCATCTGGAGATCCTTCCTGGGGTTTCAGAACTGGAGGAGTGAATTGTTGCGGGCGCGCGCCGCCACGGAATCGGTAGGCACCCGCAACCCGAGGGTAATGCCCGAGCCGGCGCAAGCTTCGTGCCACACGCCGGAGCGCATCAGGCGACCACCAGCCGCACCGGCTGGGTGAGCTTTTCCGGCACCAGCAGTGCGTGCATCTCGGCCTGGCTCATGATGCCGAGCTGCTCCGCGACCTCGGCGATCGTGCCGCCGCTGGCCAGCGCGGTCTTCGCGATCAGCGCCGCCTTCTCGTAGCCGATGATCGGGTTCAGCGCGGTGACCAGCGTCACCGACTCGGCCACGCGCCGGGCCAGCAGCGCGTGGTTCGCCTGGATGCCTTCGACACAGTTGACCTGCAAGGTCTTGCATGCGTTCGTGAGGTGGCGAACGCTCTTGTGGATCGCGTAGCCCATGATCGGCTCGAACGCGTTCAGCTGCAGCTGCCCGGCCTCGGACGCCATCGTGATCGTCACGTCGTTGCCGATGACCTCGAACGCGACCTGGTTCATCACCTCGGGGATCACCGGGTTGACCTTGCCCGGCATGATCGACGAGCCGGCCTGGCGCGCCGGCAGCCTGATGTCGCCGAAGCCGGCCTGGGGCCCGCTGGACAGCAACCGCAGGTCGTTGCAGACCTTGCTGAGCTTGCAGGCCACGCGCTTGAGCACGCCCGAAAGCTGCACGAACGAGCCGGTGTCCTGCGTCGCCTCGACCAGGTTCTCGGCCTTCACGACCGGCACACCGCTGATGCCCGCGAGCAGCGGGATCACGCGCTCGCCGTAGCCGGCCGGCGCGTTGATGCCGGTGCCGATCGCGGTCGCCCCCAGGTTCACCTCGGTGATCAGCGCGCGCGCCTCGCGCAGGCGCTGCTCGTCCTCGCCGATCATGATCGCGAACGCCAGGAACTCCTGGCCGAGCGTCATCGGCACCGCGTCCTGCAGCTGGGTGCGGCCGATCTTCAGCACGCTCCTGAACTCGTGCGCCTTGGCCTCGAAGGCGCCGCGCAGGTCGGCCATCGCCGCGAGCAGCGCCTCGATGCCGAACCAGGCCGCGACACGCAGCGCCGTCGGATAGACGTCGTTCGTGCTCTGCGACGCGTTGACGTGGTCGTTCGGGTGCAGCTTGTCGTAGCGCCCCTTCTCGAAGCCCATGTGTTCGAGCGCGCGGTTCG
>JAYSLR010000137.1:0-1871 GCA_043725365.1 Rhizobacter sp.
CGAGTACGGCTACGACGCCAACAACGACAAGGTCGTGGGTGCCGCCGAATGGTCGAGAGCGCTCGTCCCGCCGATCGACTGGACCCGCGTGCGCGCGATTCGTGTGGCACTGCTGGTGCGCAGCCGCAACTACGAGAAGCCCGGCGCCTTCAACTCGGCCGACCAGAACTGGAGCGCGCCGAATCCCCAATGGCACAAGGACGGTGGCGCCACGCCTGTCGACTTCGTGATGCGAAACGTCGATGGCACGCCCGACGGCTTCGCCGCGGGCGGTACGGACCCGAACAACTGGCGCAACTATCGCTACACGGTCTACGAGAAGCTGTTCCCGTTGCGCAACGTCACTTGGGGACAACAATGAAGAAGGCGACATCCATCATCGTCAGACGCGGGCAAAGCGGCGTCGTGTTGTTCGTGGCGATGATCGTCCTGGTTGTCATGGCCCTGGCCGGCGTCGCGATGATCAGGCAGTCGGGCGGCGGGCTGTCGATCGCCGGCAACCTTGCGTTCAAGCAGGGCGCCACCTCGACCGGTGACTTCGGCACCGAAGCCGCGTTCTACTGGTGGAACAACCAGCTCCAGAACACCCCGGCGGCGCTCGACCACAACGTACCCGCCGAGGGCTACTTCTCGGACTGGGGCAGCGCGCTGGGCGACCCGCGCCTGCAAGGCGATCCCTCGCTCTATGACTGGAGCCTTGCCAAGCTCGTACCCGACGACGGCACGCGCGCCGGCAACGACGTCAGCTACATCATCGAGCGGCTCTGCCTGACACCCGACGTCAGCCCGTCCGACCCGGCCCAACTCTGCGTCAAGACCCCGCCGGCAGGCGGCGGCGACAAGAGCGGCACGTGTCAGCACTACCCCAGCTCCTGCGGCGAAGACAGGTCCTTTATCCACTACCGGATTTCGACCCGCATCCAGGGCCCGAAGAAAACCCTGAGCTACATCCAGGTCTTGGTCTATTGAAGGACCGCGAAAGCAGCGCCATGAACAATCACAAGAACCTGCCCGCAGCGACGATCGCGAGTCGACTTTTCGGTTGCAGCGTCGTTGCCCTGGCGCTCGCGGTCACGCCCGTGCGTGCCGCGCAAACCGATCTCTCCAGTACGCCCATCACCGCGACCAATTCGGCCCAGGTCAAGCCGAACATCATGCTGCTGATGGATACGTCGGATTCGATGAGCTTCAGCCACATGCCTACGGAGGTGGAGGGCCTGCTCGGCCCCATCTCGACAACAGATTCTGCGGCGCGTGTCGGCTACAAGAGCTCGCAGTGCAATGTCATCTACTACAACCCGGCGACGACCTACCTGCTTCCCAAGAACCCGGACGGCTCCTTCTTTCCGACGCCGACGTTCACGGCGGCGCGGTACGACGCCTACGACATCACTTCGCTGACAACGGTCGACCTTTCGTCCAGCTTTACGCCGTACGACGACTCGACGCTGCAGCATGGCGGCTGGACCTATACCTTGGGGCCCGCCTATTACTACGCGTATTCAGGCGGTACTGGTCTTACTCCGCTGACGCCGTCGACGCCAACGTACACGTTGCCGGCTTGCGCCTACCCCGATACCGGGGCGTCGCAGCCGGTCGCACCTGGTCCTCCTGACGGTGGCGGAACCTGGACACGCCAGCTCGTGCTGCCGGCCGAGCAAACCAATTTCGCGATCTGGTACAGCTACTATCGGACGCGCATCCTGATGATCAAGAGCGCGGCGAGCCTGGCCTTCACGCCGCTGACCGACAGCTTCCGGGTCGGCTTCATCACCGTCAATCCGAAGTTCCCGTTCAACATCCCCAAGGCCTCCGACACGCTCAATGCGCCGATCAATCCCGACAAGTACCTGAAGATCGCCGACTTCGAC
>JAYSLR010000138.1:0-4191 GCA_043725365.1 Rhizobacter sp.
AATACCGTACGGGCGTGGCTTGGACACGCCTCGCTCGAGACAACCAACATCTACGCCGAAATCAACCTGGAGGGAAAGGCGCGCGCGCTCGCGAAGTGCAAGGTCACAACGGATCAAGTTCCGAAAAAGCGGTGGCGCCGCGACGCGAACGTGATGGAGTTCCTGCGATCAATCTAGGCGGAATTTATGTGGTGCTCGGCGACCGATCTTCCCAGGGCGCCGCCGCTGGGCGCTACATATGGGCCGACGCCACATTACGCTTCCGGCTCTCGGACAAGACTTCACGCCTTCGCCCACGACCCGCCGTACTTCAAGTTGATCAGACTCACGAGTCCGAAGTAACCGTACAGAAGTACCCGTACAGAGCGAGGGTGGATAGGCCCCGCCCCCGCGTCGCCTGACCTTGTGCTTGATGCGCGGGCCTGGCCTGTCTTCGGCGAGTACAACCGCCCGAACGTGTATCCCAGAACACTGTCGCCCGTGGGGTCCGATGGCCAAGACCACACATCTTCGGCCGCAACATCACCCAGGAACGTCTCTTCCGCTACCTTGCATATTCGTGTCTTCTCTTCGTTGACCGTCAGCTTGAGTTTGCCCATGATCTCGCGCAGTCGGGACAGCGCCTCTTCGGCCTTGCCCTTACTGCACAGGATCACGAGATCCGATCGTCGGCGTAGGTCACGATCCGATTACCAAGGCTGCGCTCCAGCCCGAGTTTCTTCCATCCCAGCACAAACCGGCGCATGTACAGATTGGCCAGCAGCGGTGAGACGGGGGACCCTTGCGGAATGCCGCGTCGCTTGTCTTTGGCCTCAGTCGTGCGTGTCTTGCGACGTCTATCGTCGGTCTCCTCCACGGCGCATTCCAACCACATCTTTATCAGATGCAGCACTCTCCGGTCCACGATGCGCCGCGCGAGCGACTGCAGCCGGATGTGGAATGGACGAATGGACCCGAAGTAGTCGGCGAGGTCCGCGTCTGCGACTTCCGGATGGCCTCGGAACAGCGTCTCTCCCACTTCGATCACCGCCTGCTGGGCATTGCGGCCTTGCGGCCCGGCCTATAGGCGTACTGCTCTTCAGGAAGATCGGCATCGAAGATCGTCGGTCCTGCCTTAGCACTACGATGCGGCGATGTCCTACCGAACGTGCAGACCAACGTGAGTTGGAAAGACGGCCCAGGTACTCTAACGTTGTCTATCGCCCCAATGCGGGCACCCACCCGAGAACCCATATGCACCGATTGATTGCCTCGACGCTCGTCGCCGGAATGATTTGTTGTCTGCCCGCACAGAGCGAAGCCAAGGGCTGTCTCAAAGGCGCAGCAGTGGGCGGAGTCGCCGGACACGTCGCGGGTCATCACGCCGTCATTGGGGCAGCGGCGGGATGCGCGATTGAGCACCACCGCGAGAAGGTCGCCGACAAGAAGGCGACGCAGGCGGCCGGCCAAGCTCGCGCGAACAATGCCGCCGCACAGCCGGCGCCCAAGTAGCGGTTTGTCGCCAGCCCGACGAAACGCCCCCTAGCCACCACATCTCGGACCTGCTTGCGCTAGGGCGGAGGCGGAGGCGGAGAGAGGGGCGGCACACTAATTCTTCGATTCAAGGAATGCCATGAACGAGCTCGACAAAGCACTTGATGACCTGGACGGCCTCCACGAAGCGTTTCATGCGTTGTGCGACCCGCAGCGCGTGAGCCCGCTGGTGACCAACGCAATGCTGGGCAAGAAGATGCGGCATGACTTGGCCGCCGGCGCCGATGCTTATGTTTCAATACTCATTTCATCGTCTCGCGGCGAACTCGACGCGAGTCGAATCAAGAAGTGCCGCAGCGAGGCCCTTGCGCGAATGCCCGTTGCCGTCGCAAACCAGAAACGACTCGCGGCCCTTGTCAACGAGCGCCGCGTCCCAAGCCCTGAGCTCCGAGGCGACGTTCAGCAATTGCTGAGCCTCTCTCTCCATTGCCGCGCCGCGCTGGCGGCTTTGGCGCCGACGGTCGACCGGCGCGCGGCCGACGCGCTCGGCAACAAGGTGCTTGTCGAGTTGCGCGGGGCGACACTTATCTACCTTTCGACCGCGCGCGAAGCCGGCAATGGTGGTCCCGAGAAGCCACGAGCGGCGGTCGTTGAACAGCTCAAGAAAACCGAGAGTCACGCGAGCGAATTCGTGAATCTGGCCCCCGGGTCTGGCGATGGAGAGTCTTCACTCGGCGTCACCTTGTCAAAAGACGTGGTCGACATGCTGCACAAGACATCGGTCGACTGGACCGCGGCTTCCTTGTCCGCCTAGCCGTCGAGGAACCTCGCGAAGGCTCGTGCACGCCGACATTGGCGTGTGGCTCGCCGCAGGCCGACTCAACCAGGGCAAGTTCGTGTGGCCCAAGAGCGCGGGCACCACCTTGTCGTTGCCACGCCCCACGACTCGACGCGCTCCCGCTCGGCTTGCGGCGGCAACGCATCGGTAAGGCCGGATCATTCGCTTGCACTCACACGGCGTGCGATTGATGATTGTGCAGATGCCGATCGGAGTGATGACTGGCACTCATGGGCTTCGGACTGATCAAAGACGTTCATTGGTCCATGCGGCGCTGACGCTGTTCGGCGACGCGCATGGCTTCAACACATTGAGGATGGGCACTCAGCGCTGGGGTTTGGCATTCGCGGCTGATACAAACTGCTCGCGCGAAGAAATTGAGGTTCCCGCACAGATCTCTGGGGCTGCGTGATGCAGGTTTTGCGATCTCAGCCGAGACTGCGACCGAAGGCTCGCGCCGTACCCCGCGAACAGCAGCGGGAGCCCTATCAGGAGGCTTTTCCGCGAAACCAGTCGACCTCGTGATCGGTGTGCCGATGGCATCCGATAAGCGTGCCGAATCGGCAACGGTGGTGCCCATGGCTGCGGAGCCTGATGGAGAGGAGACTTCAGCCAGCGCCCAAGCGCCCCACCCCAAGGCGCAGATGCTTGTCAGTGCAAGTGCAGCCACACCGGCACGCGGCGTCACTCGGCGTGTTGACACTTCGCCGGTGGGCACCGACACCGACCCGAACTTCGACCGGGGGTTCGCGGCTGCACCCGCGTCGTAGGTCGGTGCGCTGGAGCAGCCGTCCGGTGGGTCGTCCGCGCCGGCCGTCGATCGCCCCACCACGGCATGTCGCAGCGACGGTGGCGGCGGCACGATTTCGCCGCTCAGGGCCTGACGCATGATCGCCACAGCTTGCGGCCGGTCCTGCGGCGCCAGTGCCAGCGCCCAGTCGATCGCGGCCAGGACATGGGGCCGCACCCCCGGAAAGGCCGTCCCGCCTGGCGCCGACAATGCGAGCATCGAATCGCGAACGGCGCGCAACACAGCTGGCGTCGGAGCCTGACCCGTGAGAATGAAGTGCATCGTTGCCCCTAGCGCGTAGAGGTCGGTCCACGGACCCTGGCGCATGCCGGTCTCGTCGGCGTACTGCTCCACCGGCGCAAAGTTGGGCTTCAGGATGGCCGTCAGGGATTGCGTGCGATCGCCGATGACGCGCCGCGCCGATCCGAAATCGAGCAGAACCGGTCGGCCGTCGGGCAGCAGCAATATGTTGTCGGGTGCGATGTCCCGGTGATAGACGCACTCGCCGTGCAGCACTTCGAGCGCGCCCAAAAGCGGCTCCACCAGCGCAAGCAGCCACGCCTCATCGGGGGCGGCTGTCATCTCGCGGCGTGCTTCCTTGACTGTTTGACCCGGGTAATACTGCATCACCATGTAGCCAGTGCCGTTGGCCTTCCAGAAGCGATGCACCTTGACCAGCGACGGGTGGTCGAAGCTCGCCAGCATCCGGGCTTCATTGAAGAACGACTCCAAGCCGAGCGCAAAAGATTCGGCAAGCGAGGCCGACCGCACTGAAACCATCGCGCACTTGCTGCGTCCGGCCAGCGCCGTCGGCATGTACTCCTTGATGGCAACGTAGCGGAGCAGCACCTGGTCAAGCGCGAGGTAGACGATACCGAAGCCGCCGGCACCGAGCACGCGCACGATCTCGAAGTCGTCGAGCCGCGTCCCGGCGCGCAGCGCGTCATGCGCGTCATGCGCGTCATGCGCCTCAGGCTCTCGCGGCGCACCGGACGGGGAACCTCTCACCGGCAGGAACCTGTCATCGGCCATGTTTGCGTTTCGGGCATCCCGGGATTCCGATCGATGGGCGCTGGGTAGCGAGAAGGGC
>JAYSLR010000139.1:0-8672 GCA_043725365.1 Rhizobacter sp.
CGCCGGGGCGCGGCCCGGCCCGGCTCGACCGCTGGCGCGCCCGGCGCGGCGGCTGATCCGAGCCAGCGGCGCTTTTCGTTCCGAAACACCTGTGCTTGCCGGTGGTTCGATAATGGCCTCGGTCCCATCACTTCGTCACGCCAGCATGTTCGAACGGGTGTTCGCCGCGATCGTCCTCGCCATCTGCATGGTGCTGCTGCTGCGCCTGACGATGGGCGTGCCGCGACGCTATCGCTTCGACATGGCCCTGCGCCGCACCGGGCTCGCACTGCGCCGCGCCGCATTGCAGGCCTGGCACTGGCGCGCCGCGCGGCGCGAGGCGCAGCGCGCACGCGAGGCCGCCGACGCGGCGATCCAGCGCGCGCGCGACCGCGGCGCCTGGGACGGCAACGTCTACACGCCGAAGTCGTTCCGCAAGCCGCCGCGCGACAAGATGCACTGAACGATTGAACAGCGCACACGACCCTCGAAGCACCGTGGCGGCATGAAGCCCGAGCACTGGTCGGCCGAGTCGGGCCATCGCGATGTCGTCAGGCTCGATATCCCGGCCGACGCGCTGCGCGAGCGCAGCTTCGAGATCTTCGTGCGCCTGGTGGTCGCGAACCCGGGTGGCCGCAAGGACGCGACCCATGCGCTTCGGGTGCTCGTCGACGGCGCGCTCGAATGGTCGCGCAGCGCCCCCACGCACGTCGACGGCAGCGACTCGCTCGACCTGCGCCTGCGCCGCAGCGTCCCGCCGGGCCGGCCGTTGCGCCTGAGCGCGACCTGCGAGCTGCGCGGCGCGCAGCGCGTGCGGCTGTCGATCGACGCCGACGAGGAATAGCACCGCCGCAGCGCGTCGCAAACCCGGTGCGCCTGCACCCACGGGCATTGCACCGAAGCGCTCCGCATCGAGGCTCTCATGGTTAGCGCTATTGGCGCTAACCATGAGGCCGTGCACGGCGTGTCGAGAGAAGAATGCCGGGCGAGCTGATCGGCGGCAATGCCTGCCTCGATCCCGACACCCACTCAGGAGACCCCGCATGAAGCGTCGTACCGCCATCACCGCCGTCGGAGCGATTGCCCTGACCGGCACGCACCGAGCGTTCGCACAGCAACCCATCGTCGTCAAGTTCAGCCACGTCGTCACGAACGACACGCCGAAGGGCAAAGGGGCGCTGAAGTTCAAGGAGCTGGCCGAGAAATACACCAACGGCCGCGTCAAGGTCGAGATCTATCCGAACTCCACGCTCTACAAGGACAAGGAGGAGATGGACGCGCTGAACAGCGGCGCGGTGCAGATCCTGGCGCCGTCGACGGCCAAGTTCAGGCCCATCGGCGTGCCCGAGTTCGAGGCGCTGGACCTGCCCTATGTGTTCAACGGCGACGCCGGCTACGACAAGGTCGTCAAGGGCCCGATCGGCAAGGGGCTGCTGAAGAAGCTCGAGGCCAAGGGCATCACCGGCCTGGCGTTCTGGGACAACGGCTTCCACATGGTCTCGGCGAACGTGCCGCTGCTGATGCCGGCCGATTTCCAGGGCCTGAAGATCCGCATCTCGGGCTCGAAGATCGCCGACCTGTATTTCCGCGCGCTCGGCGCGCTGCCGCAGATCCTGGCCTTCTCCGAGGTCTACCAGGCGCTGCAGACCGGCGTCGTCGACGGCTGCGAGAACACGCCGTCGAACTACTACACGCAGAAGTTCTTCGAGGTCCAGAAGCACATCACGGTGTCCAGCCACGCCCACCTGCAGTACGCGGTGATCACCAACACCAAGTTCTGGAACGGCCTGCCGGCCGACATCCGCACCCAGCTCGACAAGGCGATGGACGAGGCCACCGAGTATTCGAACTCGATCGCCAAGCAGGAGAACATCGACGCGCTGGCGAAGATCAAGGCCTCGGGCAAGACGACGCTGCACTACCTGACGCCGGCCCAGGCGGCGGCCTGGAAGACGGCCTTCAAGCCGCTCTACAAGGAGGCCGAGAGCCGCGTCGGCAAGCAGATCGTCGATGACCTGCTCAAGGAAGCCGGGATCCCGATCTGATCGCATTGCACGCTGACTGCGCAGGGCCGCCGCGTTGCTGAACAGGCTTCTGAACCATCTCGAGGAGTGGCTCATCGCCACCCTCATCGCGGTGGCGACCTCGCTCGTGTTCGTGGCGGTGCTGCACCGCTACGGCACCTCGAGCTCGATCGACTTCGCGAAGTGGCTCGAGGCCCACGGCGCCGCCTTCGCAGCGCCGCCGTTCCGCGCGATCTTCCACTGGCTGGCCGCCCGGGACCTGTCCTGGGCGCAGGAGCTGTGCATCTACCTGTTCATCTGGATGGCCAAGTTCGGCGCGGCCTACGGCGTGCGCACCGGCATCCACGTCGGCGTCGATGTGCTGGTGATGCGCATGGAGCCGGCGCGCGGCAAGAAGGTGATCCTGTTCGGACTGCTCAGCGGCGCGCTGTTCACCGCCGTGATCGCCAACTTCGGCGCCCATTTCACCTGGAGCGTCTGGCAGTCGGGCACGCGCTCGAACGACCTCGAAGCGCCGATGTGGATGGTCTACATGGCGATCCCGCTCGGCTCGTCATTGATGTGCTTCCGCTTCCTGCAGGTGGCCTGGCACTTCTGGCGCACCGGCGGGCTGCCGCGCCACGACGTCGCGCATGTCGAGGGCGTGGACGAGGCGGCGATCGTGGCGCCTGTGGACGTCGTCGCCAAGCCCAAGGGCGGCCGCAAGATGAGCCTGTTCCTGATCGCGCTGCCCTTCGTGCTGCTCGGTCTGGGCCTGATGGCCCGGCACGGCTACGTGCCGGCCGGCGGCGGGGTGCGCGCGGCACTGGTCTTCGGGCTGCTGATCTCGCTGATGCTCACCGGCATGCCGATCTCGATCGCGCTCGGCCTGACGGTGCTGAGCTTCATGTTCACGCTGACCGACGTGCCGCTCGATTCGGTCGCGATGAAGCTGTTCACGGGAATAGAGAACTTCGAGATCATGGCGATCCCGTTCTTCATCCTGGCCGGCAACTTCCTCACCCACGGCGGCGTGGCGCGGCGGATGATCAACTTCGCCACCTCGATGGTCGGCCACTGGCACGGCGGGCTCGGCCTCGCCGCGGTGCTGGCCTGTGCACTGTTCGCCGCGGTGTCGGGCTCGTCGCCGGCCAGCGTGGTGGCGATCGGTTCGGTGGTGATGCCGGCGATGATCGCGCAGGGCTTCCCGCCGCGCTTCGGCGCCGGCGTCGTGACGACCGCGGGGGCGCTGGGGATCCTGATCCCGCCGTCGATCGCGATGGTGCTGTATTCGGTCTCGACCAACACCTCGGTCGGCAAGCTGTTCATCGCCGGGGTGATCCCCGGCATCATGCTGGCCACGATGCTCGGCATGACCACCTGGTACCGCGCCCGCAAGTTCGGCTATCCGCGCATGGCGCGCGCCAGCTGGCCCGAGAAGGTCAAGGCCGGACGCGAGTCGTTCTGGGGCCTGATGCTGATCGTCATCATCATCGGCGGCATCTACACCGGCCTGTTCACGCCCACCGAGGCGGCGGCGGTGAGCGCGGTCTATGCGTTCGTGATCGCCGTCTTCGTCTACAAGGACCTGCGCCTGTCGGACGTGCCGCGCGTACTGCTGTCGTCGGCCAACATGAGCGCGATGCTGCTGTACATCATCACCAACGCGGTGCTGTTCAGCTTCCTGATGACGAGCGAGCAGATCCCGCAGGCGATGGCCGACTGGATGGTCGGGCAGGGCTTCGGTGCGATCGGCTTCCTGCTGCTGGTCAACGTGATGCTGCTGCTCGCCGGCAATGTGATGGAGCCGAGCTCGATCATCCTGATCACCGCGCCGATCCTGTTTCCGGTGGCGATGAAGCTGGGCATCGACCCGATCCACTTCGGCATCCTGATCACCGTGAACATGGAGGTCGGCATGTGCCACCCGCCGGTCGGCCTGAACCTGTACGTGGCGTCGGGCATCGCGAAGATGGGTATCACCGAGCTGACGATCGCGGTCTGGCCGTGGTTGGTCACGATGCTGCTGTTCCTGGTCATCATCACCTACGTGCCGTGGATCTCGCTCGTGCTGCCGCGCCTGCTCGGGATGTAGCGCCGAGCGCTGAGCCGGAACCCCGACCCGTACCTCCGGTTCCTCCTGGCCGTGGCGCCGCAGCGGCCTGTGTGCGCCAGCGCACAGACGGACGCGAGAATGCGAGTGATCATCAAACAAGCTCCGAGAAGGGGCGCGATCTCGGCCGACTCTGAAGGCGCCCAACCTGTCTCGACGCCCTTGCAAGCGCAGTTCCCGCTCCGGATTGCTATGCACTTCCATGGGAATCCGTCATGTCCAAGTCAGGAAAGCGGTCCGCTGCGGCGGCCAATGCCGGTGAAGTCACAGCGCTCGACGAGCTGAAACGCCAGGAGGCATTGCTCAAGACCTGGGCCTTGCAGAACGCGATCTTCAACAGCGCCAATTTCTCGAGCATCGCCACCGACGCGAACGGCGTCATTCAGATCTTCAACGTCGGTGCCGAGCGCATGCTGGGCTACGCGGCGGGCGAGGTGATGAACAAGATCACGCCGGCCGACATTTCGGATCCGCAGGAACTGATCACGCGCGCCAAGGCCTTGAGTTTCGAGCTCGGAACCAAGATCACGCCCGGCTTCGAAGCCCTGGTGTTCAAGGCCTCGCGCACCATCGAGGACATCTACGAGCTGACCTACATCCGCAAGGATGGCAGCCGCTTCCCGGCGGTCGTGTCGATCACGGCACTGCGTGACGCTCGGGACGCCATCATCGGCTACCTGTTGATCGGCACCGACAACACCGCGCGCAAGCAGGCGGAGCAGGCGCGACAGGAAATGAATGCCGAGCTGGAGCGGGCGAAGCTGCAGGCCGAGAAGGCCAACCTCGCGAAGTCGGACTTTCTCTCCAGCATGAGCCACGAGTTGCGCTCGCCGCTGAACGCGATCCTCGGGTTCGCCCAGTTGATCGATTCCGGCTCGCCCTTGCCCACACCCAGCCAGAAGGAGAGCCTCGACCAGATTCTCCAGGCCGGCTGGTACCTGCTGGAGTTGATCAACGAGATCCTCGATCTGTCGTTGATCGAGTCCGGCCAGCTGTCGCTGTCGCCCGAAGCGATGTCGCTGGCCGAGGTGCTGGACGATTGCCGCGCCATGATCGAGCCCCAGGCCCAGAAGAGCGGCATCCGGATGAGGTTTCCGGCGTTCGATGGCCCGTACTTCGTCAAGGCCGACCGCACACGCGTGAAGCAGGTGCTGATCAACCTGCTTTCCAACGCGATCAAGTACAACCGCGCGGGAGGGATGGTCGAGGTCACGTGCAGTGCGCGCACCGAGAAGCGCACGCGCATCAGCTTTCACGACACCGGCGAGGGGCTGTCTGCGGAAAAGCTCGCGCAGCTGTTCCAGCCCTTCAACCGCCTCGGACAGGAGGCGGGTGCCGAGGAGGGCACCGGCATCGGCCTGGTGGTGAGCAAGCGGCTGGTCGAACTGATGGGCGGCGAGATCGGTGCCGAAAGCACCGTCGGCGTGGGCAGCGTGTTCTGGATCGAGCTGAATTCCACGGCCGCACTGGAGCTTGTCGTCGATGCCGATGAACTCCCGATGCTGCCCGCGCCCCAGGCTGCGTCCGACGCGCCGACGCACACCCTGCTGTGCGTCGAGGACAACCCGGCCAATCTGATGCTGATCGAGAAGCTCGTCTCGCGGCGGCCCGATATCCGCCTGCTGACGGCGCGGGACGGCAACCGCGGCATCGAGATCGCACGCGCCTCGAAGCCGGATGTGATCCTGATGGACATCAACCTGCCCGGGACCAGCGGCCTGATGGCATTGCGGATCCTCGCCGATGACCCGGCCACCGCGGCGATCCCGGTGGTCGCCCTCAGTGCGAACGCGATGCCCCACGACATCGAGAGAGGCCTGGAGGCGGGCTTCTTCCGCTACCTGACCAAGCCGATCAAGGTGGACGAGTTCATGGCGACACTGGATGTGGCGCTGAAGTTCGCGCAGGCGAAGTCGATCCGCGCAGAAGGCGAGGTGTGCAAATGATGATCGGTGCCCCTGACATTCTCAACGCCGGCATCCTGATCGTGGACGACCAGGACGCCAACGTGAAGCTGCTCGAACGCCTGCTGCGCGAGGCCGGTTACGCCAACGTCGCCTCGACGATGGCACCGCAGGATGTCTGCGCGCTGCATCGCAAGAACCGCTACGACCTGATCCTGCTCGACCTGCAGATGCCCGGCATGGATGGCTTCGAGGTGATGGAGAGCCTCAGGGCAGACGACGCCGACAGTTACCTCCCGGTCATCGTGCTCACCGCCCAACCCGCGCACAAGCTGCGTGCATTGCAGGCCGGGGCCAAGGATTTCATCAGCAAGCCCTTCGATCTGATCGAAGTCAAGACGCGCATCCACAACATGCTCGAGGTCCGGCTGCTCTACAAGAGGCTCGAGAGCTACAACGACCTGCTGGAGCGCAGCGTGCGAGAACGTACCGCCGAACTGCGCGAGAGCGAGTATCGCTTTCGCCGTCTGACCGAGCTCGCCTCCGACTGGTATTGGGAGCAAAGCGAGACCGGCCACTTCACCCAGGTGTCCGGTCCGGCACTGGAGATGGTGGGCCTGGGGCTGCCGGCCTTTCTGGGCGACGCCGATGCAGGCGGCGCGACGGGCTGGAACGAGGCGGAGCGGGCGCTGTTGCAGGCGAAGATCGCCGGCCGACAGCCGTTCCTGGACTTTGCCTTCAGCCGCGTCAACGTCGATGGTTCGGAGCAACAGTTTCGGGTGAGCGGCGAACCGATGTTCGACGAGTCCTGCCGCTTCACCGGCTACCGCGGCATCGGCGTTGAAATCACCGCAAGAAGTCCGACCCGCGAACTCGCCCACCCGTGATGTCAGCGGTGCACAGCCCGAATCAGAACCATCTGCTCGCCGCGCTTCCCGCGGCGGACTTCGCTCCGCTCGCGGCGCACCTGGAGCTCGTGTCGATGCGGCTGGGCGACAGGCTCTACGAACCGGGCAGACAGCTGGAGCACGCGTACTTCCCCACCACCGGCATCGTGTCGCTGCACTACGTGCTGGCGTCCGGCGCCTCCTCGGAGACCTCGGGCGTCGGCAATGAGGGCGTCGTGGGCATCTCGCTGTTCATGGGCGGTGACACGACGCCGAGCTCGGCGGTGGTGCAGACGGGCGGCCACGCCTACCGGCTGCAGCGCCGCCTCGTCAAGCAGGAATTCGACCGCGCGGGTATGGTGCAGCGCCTGTTGCTGCGCTACACCCAGGCGCTGATCACCCAAGTGACGCAGACCGCGGTGTGCAATCGACACCATTCGATCGAACAGCAGCTGTGCCGCTGGCTGTTGTTGACCCTGGACAGAATGCCGTCTCGGGAACTGGTGATGACGCAGGAATTGATCGCCAGCATGCTCGGCGTGCGTCGCGAGGGCATCACCGAGGCCGCCGGCAAACTGCAGAGCGCCGGATTCATTCGCTGCCGTCGCGGCCACATCTCGTTGCTGGACCGGGGCGGCCTGGAGGCGCGGGCCTGCGAGTGCTACGCCGTGGTCAAGAAGGAAATGAGTCGACTCCTCCCCGATGCACCGCACGCCAGGAGGGTCGCCGCGCTGGCCTGACTCGGAAGCATTCAGCGCAGCCTGGCCAGCACGCGGTCGACCATCACGCCCGACTGACCGAGGTAGTTCGCCGGGTCGCACAGCGCGGCAAGCGCGGGGCGATCGAGGTGCCGGTTGATCTCGGGGTGCTCGCACAGCAGGTCGAGCAGCGGCCGCTTCTCCTTCACGGCGACGCGGCAGATGTCGTAGACCAGGTCGTGCGCGTACTCGCGGCCGATGTACTTGCCCAGGCCCATCATCACCGCCTCGCTCATCACCAGCCCGCCGGTCATGTCGATGTTGGCGCGCATCTGCGCGGCGTCGACCTCCAGGCCCTCGAGGATGAAGCGCGACTGCTTCAGCGCCCCGGCCATCAGGCAGAACGCCTCGGGCAGCACGATCCATTCGATCTCCCACGGGCCGGTGCTGCGCTCGTGGTCCGCGATCATCGCGTCCATCAGCGAGGCGGCGTGCTGGCGCACGACCGACACCTGCGCGTGGATGTAGCAGCTCGAGATCGGGTTGCGCTTCTGCGGCATCGTGCTGCTGGAGCCGCGGCCGTGCGCGAACGGCTCGTAGACCTCGCCGACCTCGGTCTGCATCATCAGCTTCACGTCCATCGACAGCTTGCCGAGCGTGCCGCCGACCAGGCCGAGGAAGCAGCCGACCTCGGCGATGTTGTCGCGGATCGTGTGCCAGGCGATGTCGGGCTGGCCCAGGCCCAGTTCCTCCATCAGCCCGGCCTGCGTTTCCATCGCACCGGTGGCGAGCGACGCCAGCGTGCCGGCCGCGCCCGCGAACTCGCCGACCAGCACGCGCGGGCGCAGCTGCGCGAGCCGCGTGCGATGGCGCTCGATCGCCGACAGCAACCCGGCCATCTTGTAGCCGAAGGTCACGGGAATCGCCTGCTGCAGGTTGCTGCGTCCGATCATCGGCGTGTCGCGGTGCTTGCGCGCAAGTGCCGCGAGCGCCTTCGAGATCCCGGTCAGCTCCGCGTCGACGAGGTCGAGCGCCTCGCGGATCTGCAGCACCGTGGCGGTGTCGGTGATGTCCTGCGTGGTCGCGCC
>JAYSLR010000140.1:0-4899 GCA_043725365.1 Rhizobacter sp.
TGTTGTCGCTGGCCAGCGGCTCGTTCAGGCGCTGGTTGAAGCGTGCCGCCAGCGACCAGTCGCCGCGCTCGAAGCCGGCGCCGAGGTAGACGCGGTTCCAGCTCCGCGACAACGGGTCCGACTGGCCGTTCGACTGGTGCGCCAGCCCCAGCTGCGTGTAGCGCCATTGCCAGCCGAACGGCAGCTCGCGCCAGCTCTTCGCCGTCGGGATGACGTACATGGCCTCCGGCTGGTAGTCGGTGTTGCGGAACGGCTTGGAATCGGCTCCGTTATAGATCTGCCACATCACCTGCTGCGTGAACGCGACCCACAGGTCGGCGCCGGGCAGCAGCGCGTCCTGGACGAGCTTGGTGCGCAGCGACAGCTGGAACTTGGCTTCTTCGCGGCGGTAGTCGGGCAGCAGCACCGCCGTCTGCGTCGGCGATTGCGGTGCGCGGTTGATGCGGCTGGTCACGTGGATCGGCAGCACGTAGTTCGGCTGGTAGCCGACGAAGTTGAAGATGCCGCGCTTGTCCGACGGCTCGAGCTCCCAGTATTTGGACAGCAGGCTGACCTCGGGCGCGGGGTCGGCGCGGTCCGACAGCGGGGCGTCCTTCGCCGCCAGCAGCGACGTCGTCGGCGGGCTCGCGCTCGGCGGGGTCTGCTGCGCGGTCGGTTCGGTCGGCGCAGCGGCGCGGCCGGCCAGGGTGTCGTAGCACGCGAGGCGATCGGCCGCCGCGCCGATCGCGGCGCAGTGTTCGAGCGTCGGTGGTTCGTCCGGCTGGGCCGCCACGAGGGCGGGCCCGCACAACGCGAACGGCAACGCCAGGCGGCGCGACAGGGCGGGGCTCTTCGGGAAGGGACGGGCAGCGGGCATCGGTGCGATCGGAGACAAGAACCGCCCGATGTTATGTGCTGGCGCCCCCCGGCGCTGCCGGCGCGTCGCGCTCGCCGCTGAAGCTCAGACCTTCCCGAGCGCGCGCAGGATCTTCTCCGGCGTGATCGGCTGCGACGCGACGCGGGCGCGGAACGGCGCGAGCGCGTCGTTGACCGCGTTCATCACCGCGGCCGGCGCGCCCGCGGTGCCGGCCTCGCCGGCGCCCTTCGCGCCGAGCGCGGAGCTGCGTGTCGGCGTCTGCACGTGGGCGACGACGATGTCGGGCATCTCGGCCGCCATCGGCACCAGGTAGTCGGCCATGCTGCCGTTGCTCATCGCGCCGTTCGCGTCGTACAGGCACTCCTCGAACAGCGCGCCGCCGATGCCCTGCACGATCGCGCCGCGGATCTGCTCGTCGACCAGCATCGGGTTGATCACGCGGCCGCAGTCCTCCACCGCCCAGTGGCCGAGCAGCTTGACGAAACCGGTGTCGACATCGACCTCGACGTACGAGACCTGCACGCCGTTCGTGAAGATGAACGGGTAGTCGCGCTGCGCGTAGTGGCGCGTCACCATCAGCTCGGGCGTGAAGTCCTTCGGCAGCGTGTCGCTGCGGAAGTAGGCGATGCGCCCGAGCTCGGCCAGCGGCAGCAGCTCGGCGCCGGTCGCGGCGTCGATCACCGCGCCGCGGCGCAGTTGCAGGCCGCCGGTCGCATCGGCGCCGTCGCGCTTCAGGATCACCGCGGCCGTCTTCAGCAGGTTCTCGCGCAGCGCCAGCCCGGCCTGCAGCACCGCCTCGCCGCCGATGCCGGCGCCGCGCGAGGCCCAGGTGCCGCCGCCGTACGGCGTCGCGTCGGTGTCGCCGGTGACGACGCGCACCCGCTCGAGCGCGACGCCGACCGCGTCGGCCGCGATCTGCGCATAGATCGCCTCGGTGCCCTGGCCCTGCTCGCCGACGCTGCTCAGCACCGTGACGACGCCGCTCGGCTCGAGCCGCAGCGTCGCGCCGTCCTGCGACGCGATGCGCGCGCCGCCGACGCCGTAGAACGCGGCGCTCGGGTTCGTCAGCTCGATCAGCGTGGCGATGCCGATGCCGCGGTACACGCCCTTCGCGCGCAACGTCGCCTGCTCGGCGCGCAGCGCCTCGTAGCCGCACAGCTCGCGCATGCGCCGCAGGCAGGCCTGGTGCGAGAGCACCTCGAGCCTGATGCCCGAGGCGCCGGTGGCCGGGTAGGCGTCGTCCGGGATCACGTTGCGCTCGCGCAGCGCGAGCGGGTCGATGCCGAGCTTGCGCGCGACCCCGTCGACCAGCGCCTCGGTCACCGCGCACGCGATCGGGTGGCCGACGCCGCGGTACTGGCAGGTCGGCACCTTGTTCTGGAACACGACCTTGAGCTGCGCGCGGTAGTGCTTGTGGCGGTACGGCCCGCCGGTCAGGTTCACGACCTGGTTGCCCTCGATGCCGCTGGTGCGCGGGAACATCGAGAACGGGCCGATGCCGGTCAGGTCGTCGATCTCGAACGCGAGGATGTCGCCCGCCGCGCTCGCAGCGATGCGCGCCTTGATGCGGTGCTCGCGCGCATGGATGTCGGAGACGAAGGACTCGAGCCGGTCCGCGACGAACTTCACCGGCCGGCCGAGCAGCATGCTGACCGCGACGGTGGCGAAGTCGTCGGGATACGCGTGCACCTTGATGCCGAACGAGCCGCCCACGTCGCGGCAGACCACGCGCACCTGCGACTCCTGCAGCCCGAACTGGCGGCAGTACAGGTCGTGCATCATGTGCGGCGCCTGCTGCGAGTGGTAGACGGTCAGGTGGCCTTCGTCGGGCGCGCGGCCCGGGCGCCAGTCGGCGATCTGGCCCCTTGGCTCGAGCGTCACGCCGGTGTGGCGGCCGAACACGTAGGTCTCCTCGAACACCGCGTCGGCGGCCGCGAACGCGTCGTCGACGCCGCCGGTGTCGAGCTTGCGCGCGAAGCACAGGTTGTCGCCGAGCTCGGGGTGGATCACCGGCGTGGCCGCGTCGAGCGCGGTCTCGGTCTCGAGCACGGCGGGCAGGTCCTCCCACTCGACGGTCAGGTGCTGCAGCGCGTCTTCCGCCTGCACGCGCGTCTCGGCGACGATCGCGACGACCGGCTCGCCCTGCCAGTGCGCGCGGTCCAGCGCGAGCGGGTACTCGGGCGCGCTCTTGATGCCGGCCAGGTGCGCCAGCGTCGCGACCCACGGCCGGCACAGGCGCGCGACGTCGTGGCCGGTGAACACGCCGAGCACGCCGTCGCGGTCGCGCACGGCCGACGAGTCGACGCGCAGGATGCGCGCGTGCGCCACCGGCGAGCGCCAGTAGACGACGTGCGCCATGCGCGGCAGCTCGATGTCGTCGACGAATTGCCCGCGGCCCTGCGCGAGCCGGTGCGCGCCGCTGCGCGGGCGCGAGACGCCGATGTGGCGCTGGTCGGGCGTGACGTCGCCGATCTCGGCCAGGTGCGGCGTGTCGCGCGGGCTGTTCATGCGGCCTCCCGGGGCGTGGGCGTCAGCAGCCCGCGGCGCTGCGCGTCGAGCACGTCGCAGACGGCGTCGACGATCGCGTGGTAGCCGGTGCAGCGGCAGTAGTTGCCGCTCATCCAGGCGCGCACCTGCTCGCGGTCGGACTCGGGGGCGCGCTCGACGAGCTCGAGCGCGGCCATCAGCATGCCCGGCGTGCAGTAGCCGCACTGCAGCGCGTTGCGCGCGACGAACGCGTCCTGCAGCGCGCGCAGCGCGGCCGAGGGTTCGGCGGTCTCGACGGTCTCGACGCGGCCGCCGTCGGCCTGCACCGCGAGCACCAGGCAGCCGCGCACGATCTCGCCGTCCAGGCGCACGGTACAGGCACCGCACACGCCGTGCTCGCAGCCGAGGTGCGAGCCCTTCAGCCCGCAGTCCTCGCGCAGGAAGTCGACGAGGTGGCGGCGCGGCTCCACGGTGCGCGTGACCGCGGCGCCGTTGACCTCGACGCGGATGGTCTGGCGGGGAAGGGGCGTGCTCATCGGTGGATCGGCTCCGGGTCAGGCGGCGAGGCGGCGCAGCGCGCGCTGCGCCAGCACGGCTGCGAGGTGGCGCTTGGTGGCGGGCCCGCTGGTCAGGTCGCCGAAGGGTTGCAGGTCGGCCTGCAGCGCGGGCGCGAGCAGCGCGAGCGTCGCGTCGTCGACCGCGCGGCCCTGCAGCGCCTGCTCGGCGCGCCGCGCGCGCCGCGGCCGGTCGTCGACGCCGAGGAACGCGAGGCGCACGTCGTGCAGGCGGCCGCCGCGCAGCACGGCGCGCGCGGCGAGGCCGGCGATCGCGTAGTCGCCGTGGCGGCGTGCCAGCTCGTCGAAGACCTGGCGCTCGCCGGCCGCCTGCACCGGCAGCTCGCAGGCGACGAGCAGCTCGTCGGCGGCGAGCGCGGTGCTGAACAGGCCGGTGAAGAAGTCCGCGGCCGCGACGCGGCGCTCGCCGCCCGCGCCGGCCAGCACCAGCGTCGCGTCCAGCGCGAGCACGCAGGCCGGCCACTCGGCGGCCGGGTCGGCGTAGGCGAGCGAGCCGCCGAAGGTGCCGCGGTTGCGGATCGCGCGGTGCGCAATGTGCGGCGCCGCCTGCGCGAGCAGTGGCGCGTGCTGCGCGACGAGCGGCGACGCCTCGACCTGCGCGTGCGTCGTCAGCGCGCCGATGCGCAGCGTCGCGCCATGCAGCGCGATGCCGCGCAGCGCGTCGAGGCGCCCGATGTCGATCAGCACGCTGGGCTCCGACAGCCGCATGTTCAGCGTCGCGATCAGCGTCTGGCCGCCGGCGAGCACGCGCGCGCCGTCGCCGTGCGTGCGCAGCAGCTCGAACACCTGCGGCAGCGTGGCGGCACGGACGTAGTCGAACGAGGGGGCTTTCATCGCGGCGTCGCCTCGCGTGCGGGGTGCTTCGGGTTAATCGGGATTGGTCCTTGTTGACCAACGGCTCAACAATGTTCGCATCATTGAGCAAATGGTCAATACCGCAAAAACCCGAGCCCCGCGTGCCGCCGCCCGAGCCGGCGCCGA
>JAYSLR010000141.1:0-2652 GCA_043725365.1 Rhizobacter sp.
AGGAAGGCAGCGACAGCGGCCCGCTCAAGGCGAGCCTGCGCCAGCTGCTGCGCGAGCGCCGCAAGCTGGCGGACGGCGACGACGACAACTTCAACGTGCTCGACACGCAGCAACTGGCCGAGACGCTGTCGGGCACGACGCAGGTAATGACGACGCTGCTCGGCGCCGTGGCCGCGGTGAGCCTGCTGGTGGGCGGCATCGGCATCATGAACATCATGCTGGTCAGCGTGACCGAACGCACCCGCGAGATCGGCCTGCGTCTGGCGATCGGCGCGCTCGAGCGCGAGGTGCTGCTGCAGTTCCTGATCGAGGCGGTCGTCCTCGCGTCACTGGGCGGCCTCGTCGGCATCGTGATCGCGACGGCCGCGTCGTTCGTGCTGGCCGGCGCAATGGGCGTGCCTTACCTGTTCGACCCGGCCATCAACCTGCTGTCCTTCGTGTTCTCGGCCGGCATCGGCGTGCTGTTCGGCTATTTTCCGGCCCGGCGCGCCGCCCGGATGGACCCGATCGAGGCGCTTCGGCACGAGTAGGTCACGGCCCCGCGGCCGCGGCGGGCCGCAGCGCGCCGAACGCCGCGATGGCCAACAGCGACAACAGCGCCGCCAACTCGAAGGCCCGCTCGGGCGCGACGGTCCACAGCGCGCCGGCCAGCAGCGACGCGGGCAGGTAGAGCGCACCGGTCACGAAGTTGTAGATGCCGACGGCCGTGGCGCGGCGTTCCGGCTCGAGGTCGGCGATGAACGCCTTGCTCTGCGCTTCGTCGATCGCATAGAAGAAGCCGTAGATCGCGAACAGCGCGGCGATCGCGCCGGGGCTCTCGGCAAACACGACGCCGACATTGATCGCACCGTAGAGCGCATAGCCGAGCACGATCACCCGGCTGCGGCCGATCCGGTCGCCCAGCCTGCCCGCGAGCGGGGCGGCGATCACGCAGGTGGTGTTGAACAGGGCGTACAGCAACACGATGTCCTTCACGCCGAAGCCGACCTGGTGCGCCCTCAGCAGCAGGAAGCCCAGGCTGTAGTAGCCGAGCGCGAAGATGGCGGCGGGCACCAGGAAGCGCTTGAAGCCCGGGCTGAGCGAGCGCCAGTTCTGGCCGAGGCCATCGCGCCGATGGCGCGCAGCGGGGCGGTCCTCGATCAGCGCGAGCACGACGATGCTCGCCACGGCCGGAACGAAGGCGACCCAGAACAGCGTGCGGTAGGCCGCGGCCGACTCACCCAGCCACGACAGCAGCGCGTAGGCCACCAGCGGGCCCAGCACGGCCCCGGCCTTGTCGAGCGCCTTGTGCACGCCGAACGAATAGCCGCGCGTGGACTGCGCGGCGACCGAGGCCAGCCAGGCGTCGCGCGGCGGGCCGCGAAAGCCCTTCCCCAGGCGCTCGACGACCCGAAACAGCGCCAGGCCTGCGATCGACGACGACACCAGCAGGATGGTCTTGGCGAGGGTCGAGAAGCCGTAGCCGGCGAGCGCGAAGGCCCGGCGCTTGCCACTGCGGTCGGACAGCCAGCCGGCGAGGTAGTTCAGCGACGACGCCGAGGCATCGGCGAGCCCTTCGATCAGGCCGAGCAATGCGCTCGAGGCCCCCGCGATCGTCGTGAAGAAGATCGCGAACACCGAAAAGATCATCTCCGAGCTGAGGTCGGTCAGGAAGCTGACCAGGCCGAGCTTCAGCACGTCCGGGTGGAGTGTCGGGCGCGCGGCGGCGGGCACCGGCGGCGCGGGTTCATCGGCATTCGAGCGGCGCGTCACGGCGTCTCCGTTCTCGATTCCAGAACCGGGCGACAACCGATGGCCGAACGCGATCGTCGACCCGTCATCCGCGCGCCAGCACCGGCCGCAACGCCGCGCCCGTGTGGCTCGCCGCATTGTCGACCAGCGCCTCCGGCGTGCTTTCGCCGACGACCGCACCGCCCTTGACGCCGCCTTCCGGGCCGAGGTCGATGACCCAGTCGGCCTCGGCGATCACGTCGAGATCATGCTCGATCACGACGACGCTGTGGCCGCCGTCGACGAGTCGGTGCAGCACGCGGACCAGCCGCTCCACGTCGGCCATGTGCAGGCCGACGGTCGGCTCGTCGAGCACGTACAGCGTGTGTGGCGCCTTGTTGCCGCGGCGGGTCACGTCATCCCTCACCTTGCTCAGTTCGGTGACGAGCTTGATGCGCTGCGCCTCGCCGCCGGAGAGCGTCGGCGACGGCTGGCCGAGCGTCAGGTAGCCCAGGCCCACGTCCTTCAGCAGCTGCAGCGGGTGCGCGATGTTGGGCATAGCCGCGAAGAACGCGACCGCCTCGTCGACCTCCATCGTCAGCACGTCGCCGATGCTCTTGCCGCGCCAGCTCACGGCCAGCGTCTCGGCATTGAAGCGCGCGCCGTGGCACACGTCGCACGGCACCTTCACGTCGGGCAGGAAGCTCATCGCGATCGTCTTCATGCCCTGCCCTTCGCAGCCCGCGCAGCGGCCTTCGCCGGTGTTGAACGAGAAGCGCGCCGGCGCGTAGCCGCGCGCCCGGGCCTCGAGCGTCTCGGCGAACAGCTTGCGGATCGTGTCCCAGAAGCCGATGTAGGTCGCCGGGCAGGAGCGCGGCGTCTTGCCGATCGGCGTCTGGTCGACCTCGAGCACGCGGTCGATGAAGCCCCAGCCGTCGATCT
>JAYSLR010000142.1:0-10063 GCA_043725365.1 Rhizobacter sp.
AAGTCACCTTAGGGCGCTGGACCGATGAGCAACTGCTCCTGTTCAAAGAGCACCGACAGGAGATTGTCTGGACGCTTGAGAAGATCGCAGTGTGGCCACCCTACTTTCTTCGTTCGGCGGCACTGCTGGCGCGCTTAGCAGCCAATGAGAATGCGGGGAATAGCAACAACTCGACCGGCACATTTGTTGGATTGTTTCGAGTCGGGCCCGAGGCTGCCGCGACCGAAGCATCTCCGCAAGACCGACTGCCCGGCGCAAGTAGGCTGCTTCGTTCGGACGCCGACTCCGAACGCCGGCTGGGATTGCGTGCATTCGCCGCGGCTCTTGATTCGCGGGGAATGGGGTATCGCATGGTCGGCCCTGAGTATCAAGGCTTGAAGGAACGAGCAAAATTGTGGATGCCACCGACGTACGGCGAATGGTGGGATGCGCATCTGAAGTACTTTCAGGCACTCGTACATGGTGTTCAAGACTGGCCGATGGGTCTCAGGCAGGAGGCGTGCGATGCCCTTCTGAATGCTGTCGAGAATCAGATCAAGGTGCGCCCATGCACCGAACTTGCCTTTGATGTACTCAAGATGCTGATCGCAGACCCCTCAGCGTCGCCCAGCAAACTGAATCAGTTCTTCTGGCATTGGCGTGAGTACGACGCCCCAGGCGATTCCGAAGGCGAAATCTCACGTCGACTCCGAACGATCGAGCGGATGTACAACACCCGAAGCCTAGCAAGTAGATTTCAACGATATGTTGTGGATGTCGATTGGCTTGAGTGGAGCGCGGAATTCAGGCAAGAAGGCGGCAAGGCAAAGGGGCACGCCACCGTGCGCGTCTTCGCGCTTGCGGCTCGCATTGGTCGCAACCCACCCATGCTGCAGGAGATCGTGCATCTCATGGCGCCCTCTAACGCGACTCCGGCGCTATGGACGTTCGGCGAACGGCTCGCGAAGTGTGACGCCGGGCATCGTTTGCTTCCCGAACTAGTGAAACTAAGCATCGAAAGCAAGCACCCAGAATGTCTTAGAGCGTATCTAGCTTCGCTCCGACAGAGCGACCGCGAACTGCATGACACCACAGTAAATGCGTTACTAGACGCCAAGGCTACGGCCTGGCTCGGCGCAACTGTGACGCTGCGTTCGGACTATGACGAAGCACTCTTCCGGCGTTGCTTAGATTTGCTGAAGGCCGCAGACATCGAGCCTCACCTGTTTGCAAGCTTGCGGCCGGCGAAGGCCCTTGCCTCGATCCCGCCGGGCCTTGTCAAGGAACTCTTAGACCATTTGAGCACGCTCGGCACAGACGCTTCGACTGCGCTTGTGATCGAGCTTCTATCAGCGTTGTCGTTTGATGACTCGTCGCCCTTTGACTCTTCGTTCGTCGCGCAGAGTGTTGTCGCGGTTCTTCCAGCAGAGGGCCGCTGGGATGCGGGACTTGGTTACGTGTGGAAGGTGGTTTGCGAAAAGCTAGTCAAGTGGGACGCATCCCAGGCAATGCCATTGCTGACGACGCTGCTTACTTCCATGGGCGAAGCCTACCGCTTGAGCTACGACTCGTACGTTGAACCCTTCGCGACCGAGCTCGTTCGCCTCGACCCGTCTGCCGCGTGGGGTGTTATCAAAGGACAGTTGGCACAGGCCTTGCCGCAATGGAGGTCTGATCTACTGGAATGGTTGAAGGGTGGTCACGGCTCTTTCGACCAGAGCTTGCCGCGAGGCGCAAACACTTTCCTGCCGGTGGCGGACGTCCTGAGCTGGATACGAGAAGACCCCGCCCGACGTGCCGCTCTGATTGCGCACGCTGCACCTCGCACGCTCAATGACGAGGGAGGTGGACAGCTTACCCGAGCCCTGTTATCCGACTTCGGTGAAATTGATGGTGTTTCGAACGGGATCAGCGCGATCTTTTTCTCCGGAGGTTGGACCGGGCCTGAGAGCCTGCATCTAAAGGAGCGAAGGGACCGCTTCCGACGTTGGCTCGGCGCGGGGTTCGATCAAAGCGTAGTGGGATGGCTAGAGCGCGAGATTCAACACCTCGATCGACGAATCGAAAGAGAAGAGATGTCGGAGGAACGTGATCGGTACGACTAGGAACGCCCGTGATGCCCTGTGATGAGTTGCTAGCCTTTCCGCCGATGGCACTGGAATGTCAGCTCATATCAAGAGCAGACGGTCAACAGGTCATGGCCGAAGAGCGGCGATCAGTCTGTTGCTAACCCGAGTCGCCAAGTTCTTTGCGGGTCCAGCCGCATGCCATTCACCTGCTGGCCCGCGGAGGGTCCGCACGCGTTCCGCAAAGCCACGCACAAGGTGTGGAGGACCGCCTCGCCGGCGCGGCAGACCTCGCATGCCGTGGGTACTGTCGACGGGGCTGTCGGCAAGCCCGCCCGTCGCGATGCGCCGGCTCAGCCCCGCCCTGGCGTCCCCGCCAGCACCGCCAACGCCACCGACGCGATCCGCGACTGCAGCGAATCGGCGCGCGAGGTCAGCACCACCGGCACGGTCGCGCCGAGCACGAGGCCGGCGCAGTCGCCGCCGCCGATGTAGTTGAAGCTCTTGTAGAGCATGTTGCCGGCGTTCAGGTCGGGCATCAGCAGCAGGTCGGCGTTGCCCGGGACGACGGAATCGATGTTCTTGATGCGGGCGGCCTCGGCCGAGATCGCGTTGTCGAAGCCGAACGGGCCGTCGACGATCGCGCCCGGCCAGGCGCCCTGCTTCGCCAGCGCGACCAGCGCCTGCGCATCGAGCGTCGCCGGGATCGCCGGGTTCACGGTCTCGACCGCGGCGACGATGCCGACCTTCGGCTCGGCGATGCCCAGCGCCTGCAGCAGGCGGATCGCGTTCGTCAGGATGTCGCGCTTGGCCGGCAGGTGCGGCGTGATGTTGACGACGCAGTCGGCGAGCGCGAGCAGCTTGTGATAGCGCGGCAGATCGAACAGGAAGGCGTGGCTGATGCGCGTCGTGCCGCGCAGGCCGGTCGACTTCGCGACGATCGCGGCCATCAGCTCGTCGGTGTGCAGCGAGCCCTTCATCAGCGCGTCCAGCGCGCCGTCGTGCACCAGCGCCGTCGCGCGCAGCGCGGCGTCGGCCGGCGCATCGCCGGTCTCGACGATCTCGAAAGGCTGCAGGTCGACCTGCGCCGCCGCGGCCGCGCGCGCGATCGCCGCGCGCGGGCCGATCAGCACCGGTGTCGCGATGCCGGCCTCGACGATGCGCGCGGCGGCGTCGAGCGCGAGCGCATCGCACGGGTAGACGATGCCGAGACGCGGCGCGCCGTGCGCGGCCGCGTGCGCACGCGCGCGCTCGACGAGCGCCGCCAGGCGCGGGTGCGTCGGCTCCGACACGATCGCGCGCGCCCCGTCGCTCAGACGTAGTCCTTGTACTTCTCGAGGAAGCGCACCGGCTTGGAGAGCGCGTCACGGCGGAACGGGTCGCCGAGTTCGCGCGTGCACATGATCTCGATCACGGTCGTCTTGCCGTGGTTCATCTGCGCGTCGATCGCCTTCTTGAGCGCCGGGCCCACGTCTTCCAGCTTGTCGACGACCACGCCCTCGGCGCCCATCGCGATCGCGATGCCGGCGAAGCTGGTGTTGTCGAGCTCGCCGGCGACGAAGCGGCGGTTGTAGAAGTCGACCTGGTTCTTCTTCTCGGCCCCCCACTGGCGGTTGTGGAACACGACCGCGGTGACCGGGATGTCGTGGCGCACGCAGGTCATCAGCTCGCTCATGCTCATGCCCCAGGCACCGTCACCGGCGTACGAGATCGCGGGCCGGTCCATCGCCGCGCACTTGGCGCCGATGATCGTCGGCAGCGCGTAGCCGCAGTTGCCGAAGCTCATCGGCGCGAAGAACGAGCGCGGCTCTTCGAAGCGCAGGTAGCTGTTCGCGACCGAGTTGATGTTGCCGATGTCGGTCGAGACCATCGCGCGCGGCGGCATCGCCTTCTCGAGCTCGCGCAGCACCTGGCGCGGGTGCAGCCAGTTTCCCTTGCCCTCCGCGGACTCCTTGGCCTGCTCCTCGATCATGTCGAGACTGAACGCGTCCTTCTCGTGCGTCCACTCGTCGAGTTCCTTCTCCCACGCGGCCTTCTCGGCCTTGATCGTTTCGGCGCGCGCGGCCTTGGTCGCGTCGCAAGCGAGCGTCTTGCCTTCGAGGCGCTGCGCGATCGCCTTCGCGGCGGCCTTCGCGTCGCCGTGGATGCCGACGGTGATCTTCTTCACCAGGCCCAGGTTCGTGTGGTCGGCCTCGACCTGGATGATCTTCGCGTCCTTCGGCCAGTAGTCCATGCCGTGCTGCGGCAAGGTGCCGAACGGGCCCATGCGCGAGCCGAGCGCGATCACCACGTCGGCCTGCGCGATCAGCTTCATCGCGGCCTTGCTGCCCTGGTAGCCGAGCGGGCCGGCCCACAGCGGGTGGCTCGCGGGGAACGCGTCGTTGCGCAGGTAGCCGGTGACGACCGGCGCGCCGAGGCGCTCGGCCAGCGCCTTGCATTCGGCGACCGCATCGCCCATCACGACGCCGCCGCCGGCCAGGATCACCGGGAACTTCGCGTTCGCGAGCAGCTCGGCCGCGGCGTTCAGGCTGTTCTCGCCGCCGGCGCCGCGCTCGACGCGCATCGGCTTCGGGATCTCGCAGGTGATCTCGCCGTAGAAGTAGTCGCGCGGGATGTTCAGCTGTGTCGGCCCCATCTCGCTGATCGCGCGGTCGAAGCAGCGCGCGGTGTACTCGGCCATGCGCTTCGGGTTGTTGACGTGGCCCTGGTACTTGGTGAACTCCTGGAACATCGGCAGCTGGTTCGCCTCTTGAAACCCGCCCAGGCCCATGCCCATCGTGCCGGTCTCGGGCGTGACGATCACGACCGGGCTGTGGGCCCAGTAGGCGGCCGCGATCGCGGTCACGCAGTTGCTGATGCCGGGGCCGTTCTGGCCGATCACGACGCCGTGGCGGCCGCTGACGCGGGCGTAGCCGTCGGCCATGTGGCCGGCGCCCTGCTCGTGCACGACCGGAATCAGCCGGATGCCGGCCGGCGCGAAGATGTCCATCGCGTCCATGAACGCGGAGCCCATGATGCCGAACATGTCGGTCACGCCGTTGGCGACCATGGTCTCGACGAAGGCCTCGGACGGCGTCATCTTCTGCACGCCCTGCACGGCGGTGCGGGCCGGGGTCGCGGTGGTGGGGAGCTTGCTCATGGGTGGGTGTCTCCGGTCGGGGTCGTGGCGATCCGGAACAGAACGTTCCGGAAACTGAAACTGCAGCCGACTATAGGCGGCCGCGCCGGCAGCGTCAACAAAAATCAATTAATCGAGACGCCATGTACTATTTTCCGGAACGCGAATATGATGCGCACACGATGAATGCCGTCCATGCACTGAAGCCCGAAGCTGCCGAACTCGGCGGCGACACACCGACGATGCGGCTGTTCGCGCTGCTCGAGGTGATCGCCGCGAAAGACCAGCGCTATTCGCTCCAGGGGCTGGTCGAGGAGACCGGCCTGCCGAAGCCGACGCTGCACCGCATGCTGCAGCAACTCGAGTCGGCCGGGCTGCTGCAGCGCGAAGGCGACGGCCGCCACTACGGCACCGGCACCCGGCTGCGCCGCCTGGCCGAGAACCTGCTTCTCAACGACACGCACCACGGTGCGCGCCATGTCGTGCTGCGCCACCTCGTCGAGGAGGTCGGCGAGAGCTGCAACATCACCGCGCTGTCGGGCAGCGAGGTCGTCTACCTCGATCGCGTCGAGACCGCCGCGCCGCTGCGCTTCTACCTGCACCCCGGCTCGCGCGTGCCGGCGCACTGCTCGGCCAGCGGCAAGGTGTTCCTCGCCCAGATGAGCGCGGCGCAGCGCCGGCGCCTGCTCGCGCACGCACCGCTCGAGAAGTACACCGCGAAGACGGTGACCGACCTGGCGAAGCTCGAGCGCGAGATCAAGCGCGTGCAGGCCGACGGCTACGCACTCGACGACGAGGAGTTCCTGCCCGGCCTGCTGTGCCTGGCGGTGCTGGTGCCGGCCGCGGACGGCGCGCCGAACCTGTCGAACCTGTGCATTGCGGTGCAGGCCCCCATCATGCGGCTGACCGCCGCGAAGGCCCGGCAACTGCTGCCCGCGCTGCAGCGCGCCGCGCTCGCGCTGAGCCGCATCGACAAGGCTCCCCATGACTGAGATCAATGCACTGCGCCCCGACCGCCTCGTCAGTGCGCGCGAGGTCTTCGGCCTCGACAGCGACCTACAGGTGCCCGCGTTCAGCGAGCGCGACGAGCATGTGCCCGAGATCGACGCGGTCTACCGCTTCAACCCGGCCGTGACGCTGGCGATCCTCGCCGGCTTCACGCGGGACCGGCGCGTGATGGTGCAGGGCCTGCACGGCACCGGCAAGTCCACGCACATCGAGCAGGTCGCCGCGCGCCTGAACTGGCCCTGCGTGCGCGTCAACCTCGACGGCCACATCAGCCGGCTCGACCTCGTCGGCAAGGATGCCGTGGTGCTGCGCGACGGCCAGCAGGTCACCGAGTTCCAGGAAGGCATCGTGCCGTGGGCGCTGCAGCGGCCGGTCGCGCTGGTGTTCGACGAGTACGACGCCGGCCGGCCCGACGTGATGTTCGTGATCCAGCGCATCCTCGAGCGCGACGGCCAGTTCACGCTGATGGACCAGAACAAGGTGCTGCGCCCGCACCCGTTCTTCCGCCTGTTCGCGACCGCGAACACGGTCGGCCTGGGCAACCTGAACGGCCTGTACCACGGCGCGCAGCGCCTGAACCACGCGCAGATCGACCGCTGGAACATCGTCGCGTCGCTGAACTACCTGCCGCGTGATGAAGAGGTGGCGATCGTGCAGGCGCGCGTGCCCTCGCTCGCGAACGACGCCGGCACCGCGCTCGTGCAGCAGATGGTCGCGGTGGCCGATCTCACGCGCAAGGGCTTCGCCGCCGGCGACCTGTCGACGCTGATGTCGCCACGCACCGTGATCACCTGGGCCGAGAACCTGGAGATCTTCGGCGACGCGGCGCTCGCGTTCCGCCTGTCCTTCGTCAACAAGTGCGACGAGGCCGAGCGGCCGGTCGTGGCGGAATACTTCCAGCGCTGCTTCGACCGCGAGCTGGACGAGTCGTACCTGCTGACCGGCGATCCCGAATGAGTGAAGCCCAGCTCCGGGCGCGGCATCAGGAGCGCATCGAGGAGTTGTGTGCGGCGGCGATCCGTGCGATCAGCGGTGAACGCGACCTGCACTTCCGCGGCCGGCGCCTGCACCGCGGCCGGCGCCCGTTGCCGCTGTACGCGCCGCATCTGGCCCCGTCGCTCGAGACCGACGACTTCGCATCGTTCCGCGGCGCGGCCGACGCCTTCGGGCTGCGCCTGGCGAACAGCGACGCCGCGCTGCATCAGCGCCTGTGCCCGGCGGAACCGGTCGAACGCATGGTGTTCGAGCTGCTCGAGCAGTTTCGTGCCGAGGCGCTGGTGCCGGCCGGCATGGGCGGCGTGCGCCGCAACCTGCGGCACCGCTTCGAGGCCTGGTCGCTCGCGTTCCATCACGCCGGCGGCACCGACAGCGCGCGCGGCCTGCTGATGTACACGCTGGCGCAGATGGCGCGCTCGCGCGTCACCGGCGACGCCGTCGCCGAGGAGATCGAGGACCTGCTAGAAGCGACGCGCGCCGGCGTCGGCCCGCTGATCGGCAGCGCGCTCGCCGGCTGCCGGCGCGAGCGCGAGCAGCAGGCCGCGTACGCGGTACACGCCCTGAGCATCGCGCGCACGATCGCCGGGCTGCTGCATGCCGCCGTCGGGTCGCCCGACGACGACGGCCCGGAACGCGACGACGATGCCTGGGCCGCGTTCAACCTGCTGCTCGAGCACGGCGACGAGGTCGACGACGGCGTCGCCACCGCCGCCTCCGGCCGCAGCCTCGTGCTCGACGCCGCGCGCGGCGGCTACCGCGTCTTCACGACCGCGTACGACCGCGAGGTCGCGGCCGCGTCGCTGGTGCGCGCCGAGCTGCTGAAGGAGTACCGCGAACGCCTGGATCGGCGCATCGCGGGCCTCGGCGTCAACCCGGCGCACCTGGCGCGCGACCTGAAGGCGCTGCTCGCCGTGCCGCAGCGCGACGGCTGGGACGGCGGCCAGGAGGAAGGCCGCATCGACGGCCGGCGCCTCGCGCAGCTGATCAGCTCGCCGACCGAGCGGCGCCTGTTCCGCATCGAGCGCGAGGAGCCGATCGCCGACTGCCTGGTCACGGTGCTGATCGACTGCTCGGGCTCGATGAAGGAGCACATCGAGTCGGTCGCGGTGCTGGTCGACGTGCTGGTACGCGCGCTCGAACAGGCCGGTGTCGCGAGCGAGGTGCTGGGCTTCACGACCAACGCCTGGAACGGCGGCCGTGCCCAGCGCGACTGGGTGCGCGCCGGCCGCCCGCCCCACCCCGGCCGGCTGAACGAGACCTGCCACCTGGTCTTCAAGGACGCCGCCACGCCGTGGCGCCGCGCCCGGCCGGGCATCGCGGCGCTGCTGAAGGCCGACCTGTTCCGCGAGGGCGTCGATGGCGAGGCGGTCGGCTGGGCGCTGCGCCGGGCGAGCGCGCGCAGCGAGGCGCGCCGGATGCTGATCGTCGTCTCCGACGGCTCGCCGATGGACAGCGCGACGAACCTCGCGAACGACGCGCATTACCTCGACCAGCACCTGAAGGACGTGGTCGCGTCGGCCGAGGCGCGCGGCGCCGAGATCTACGGCGTCGGCGTCGGGCTGGACCTGAGCCCGTACTACAGCCGCAGCCACGTGCTCGACCTGTCGGGCGCGGTCGGCAGCAGCGTGTTCCGCGAGCTGATTGCGATGATCGCGCACGGCACGCGCCGCTGAGCGGACTCACTGTTCGACCCCGCGCTTCGCGTTCGACCGCATTGACAGCGGGGCGACTCGTCGCGTACGCTTGTTCCATATTCAGATACACAGTTCCAATATTTGGAACTGCCTGTCTGACCACTCAACGCAAGGCGTCGATTTGGATTCCACCCTCGCCAAAGGTCTGGCGGTGCTCGACTGGCTC
The DNA here is from genome assembly GCA_043725365.1 of Rhizobacter sp. GTDB lineage: Bacteria > Pseudomonadota > Gammaproteobacteria > Burkholderiales > Burkholderiaceae_C > LMDS01. The sequence goes on from JAYSLR010000142.1 coordinate 9,028, forward strand.
GCCCGCGAGCAGCGCGAATGCCGCGCCAGCGAAGTCGCGCTGGCCTTCGGGCTGGCGCGCAGCAATGCGCACCGCACGCTGCAGACCCTGGTCGAGTGCGGCTGGGCGACACAGAGCGCCGAGACCAGCGCCTACCGCGCGAGCCTGCGCCTGTTCGAGCTCGGCGCGCTCGTCGGCCAGGCCGCCGACATCGGCGCGCTGGTGCGCCCGCAGCTCGCCGCGCTGGCGCAGGCGAGCGGCGAGACCATCCACCTGGCAACGCTGGACGGCGCCGAGATCGTCTACCTCGACAAGTTCGACAGCCCGTTGCCGGTGGCCGCGTACTCGCGTGTCGGCGGGCGCGCGCCGGCCTGCTGCGTGGCGTCCGGCAAGGCGCTGCTCGCCGCAGCCGATCTCGACGAGGCCGGCCTGCGCGCACTGCTCGGCAAGCTGGTCGCGCACACGCCGAACAGCCACACCGACTTCGGCGCGCTGCGCGCCGACCTGCAGCGCAGCCGGGCCCGTGGCTACGCCGAGAACCGCGAGGAGTGGCGCCTCGGCGTGTGCGGGCTCGGCGCCGTGCTGCGCAACGCGCGCGGCGAGGCGGTCGCCGCGCTCGGCATGAGCGTGCCGTCGATCCGCTTCGCACGCGGCCAGGCGCGCAAGCTCGCCGAGCAACTGATGCAATGCGCCGCCGCGGCCAGTGCGGCGCTGGGATATCGATCGAACCACGCGCCGGCGCTGCTGCCGGCGCTCAACAAGAGGAGACCGGGATGAGCGTACTGAATCGCTGGCTGCGGGCCAGCCTGATCGTTGCGGCCGCGTTCGCCGCCGCACCGCTGGTGCAGGCCCAGAACTGGCCCGACAAGCCGATCCGCTTCATCGTGCCCTACCCGCCCGGTGGCGGTACCGACGTGATCGCGCGCATCGTGCAGGAGCGCTTCCAGCAGCTGCTCGGCCAATCCATCATCATCGACAACCGCGGCGGCGCCGCCGGCTCGCTCGGCACCGACATCGTCGCCAAGTCGCCGGCCGACGGCTACACCGTGCTGTTCAC
>JAYSLR010000143.1:0-8149 GCA_043725365.1 Rhizobacter sp.
GCCCGCCGGTCGACAAGCGGCATCCTCCCACCGTCGTGTTCACCGGATCGATGGACTGGGACGCAAACGTCGACGGCGTCCGGCATTTCCTGCTTGAGACCTGGCCTCTCATACAGGCGGAGAGGCCGGAGGCGCAATTCATCATCGTCGGTCGCAAGCCGCCCGCCGCGCTCGTCGAGCAGGCGAGGGCGCTGCGCGGTGTTCGCTGCACGGGCTTCGTCGACGACGTCCGGCTTTATGTTCAGGCGGCGCATGCGTTCGTGATTCCCTTGCGCGTCGGCGGCGGAACGCGCATCAAGGCGTTCGAGGCGATGGCGATGGGCTGTCCGGTCGTATCGACGTCGATCGGCATCGAAGGTCTCGACGTGTCGCCGGACCGTCATTTCCTGCTTCGCGACGACGCGGCGGGCCAGGCTCGCGCGGTGCTCGAGTTGTTCGCCAACGAGGCGCTGCGAAGCGAGCTGTCGCGGCGCGCCCGCGAATGCGTGGATAGCCGCTTCGGCCATCGCGTCGCCGCGCAAGCCTTCGAGCGGATCTGCCTGCAGGCTCTGCAATCCCACGGCAGCGGGCATTCGGCAGACACCGGCACCATGGCGGCGACGCAAGCAGCATGACGCGGGACGGCCTGCCGATCGACGAGCCGAATCGTGGCGCGGAGGGCGGGACGCCTTCGGCCCGGCCGCTGCGCGTCCTCGTCTTCACATCGCTTTTTCCGAGCGATGCGCGACCGCGGCACGGCATCTTCGTCGAGACGCGCTTGGCGCAGCTCGTGCAGGATTGTCCGGTCGAGGCTCGAGTGGTCGCGCCGGTGCCCTGGTTCCCGTTCGATTCGCCGATCTTCGGCGCCTACGCCCGCTTTGCCGCCACGCCGCGCCGCGCGACGCGCGCCCGGGGCATCGAGGTGACCTATCCGCGCTACCTCATGTTGCCTCGCCTGGGCGTGCCGTTGCAGCCGCGCAGCATGGCATCGGCTGCCGCCGCCGACATCGCTCGATGGCAGCGCGCCGGATGGCGACCCGACCTGATCGATGCCCACTACCTTTATCCCGACGGCGTCGCCGCTGCACTGCTCGCCGAGCGCTTCGGCCTTCCGTTCCTGCTCACGGCGCGCGGCACCGACGTCAACGTCCTGGCGCGCATGCCGGGCCCGGGGCGCCGCATCCGCTGGGCCGCATCACGCGCCGCGGCGGTGATCGCGGTCTCGGCACGTCTGCGCGACGCCCTCGTCGAGATCGGCGTCGAGCGGTCCAAGATCGTCGTCCTGCGCAACGGAGTGGACCTCTCGATCTTCCATCCCGAAGATGCGACGCTGGCGCGGCAGCGCCTGCACCTTCCGGCCGGGCCGCTCGCCTTGTGCGTCGGCAACCTGGCTCCGGAAAAGGGGTTCGCACTCGCGATCGAGATGCTCGTCCACGTTGCTTCGCTGCGTCTGGCCATTGTCGGCGATGGTCCGATGCGTCACGAGCTGGCCGCGCTTGCACAAAGGCTCGGAGTGGCCGACCGCGTCGTCTTCCTGCCGGTCATGGAGCAGGCGCAGCTGCGCGGCGTCTACTCGGCGGCCGACATCCTGCTGGTCACCTCGCTGCGCGAGGGCTGGCCCAACGTCGTGCTCGAGAGCCTGGCCTGCGGCACGCCCGTGGCGGCGCTCGACGTGGGCGCCGTGGGCGACGTGCTCACCGACCCGACCATCGGCCGCATCGTTCCGGTTCGCGATTCGGTGCTGATGGGACGGGCCGTCCTCGATCTGCTCAGGACGGGACGGGACCGGATCGACCAGAGAGATCGTGCGCGCGAGCATGCGGCGACGTTCGACTGGACATCGATCTCGCGAGCGCAACAAGAGCTGATGGCAAGAGTGGTCAGGGCGGCGCCGGGTCGCCACGCGGACCGGTCCGACAGCGCCGTCCTAACCGACGGCCCCGGCTGCTGAGGCACTGCATGTACCTGGCGGCGGCATTCACTCTGTTCTGCCTGGCGTGCGGCGTGCTCGCGTTCAAGCGCCATCCCATCTACGGCGTGTACTTCTACATTGCCACGACCTACGTCTTTCCGCCCGGAAGATGGTGGGGCTACGTCTTCCATGACTTCCGATGGGCGTTGTTCGCGGCCGCCCTGACGACGCTAGCGATCGTCCTGAACCGCGGCAAGCTCCAGCCCAAGCCGATGTGGCTCGGCCAGGGCGCGGCCCTGATCCTCTTCATGTACGCGGTCTGGATGTGGATCCAGGCCCCCTGGGCCCTCGATGTCGACGAGCACGTCCGCGGCAGCACCGAATTCACCAAGTGCCTCTTTGCCTTGTGGTTCGTGTACCGGGTGGCGGATTCCAAGGAAGGCATCAGGAACCTGATGCTCGCCCACGTTCTCGGCTGCTGCCTGCTCGGCATCTTTGCGTTCACGATCGGTCGCTCCGGCAATCGACTGGATGGCGTCGGCGGCCCCAACATGGACGACGCCAACACGCTGGGCATGTACTTCGCCACCGGCGCGCTCTGCGCTGTAGGCTTGGCGCTGTCGCACGGCGGTTGGCGGCGCTACTTGAGCCTCGCGTCGCTAGTGCTGATCGTCAACGGCTTCGTCCTTGCCAACAGCCGCGGTCCGTTTCTCGCGCTGGCCGTCGGCATGCTCGTGCTTGCGTTCTGCATCGCCCGGCGCCATCGCCGACTTTTCTGGGGCTTCTGCCTCCTGGGCGTTTTAGGGTTGACCGTGCTGGTGGACAAGGCCTTCGTTGATCGGATGTTCACGATCGAAGACGTGGCCTCGCAGGACGAATCCGCGGACACTAGCGCGCGTTCGCGCGTTGCCGTCGCGCAAGCGCAGCTCCAGATGTTCCTCGACCATCCGATGGGAATCGGCTGGCGTGGCACCGTCGTGTTGAGTCCGCAGTACGTCGACCGCAAATGGCTCACCCTCGGCGACGACGAGAACGCGTCGAGGTCGTCGCACAACACCTTTCTGACCGCCTTAGTTGAACAAGGGATAGTCGGCGCGATCATCTACGGCAGCTTGGTGCTATGGGTAGTGTCGGCGGTGTTTCGCGCTCGGCGGTTCAGCCGCTCCGATCGTGACCCGGAACTGGCGACACTTATCGCGGCGTTGATCGGCGCCATCATGGCGGTGTTGACCGCCGGCACGGCCGCCGACTATCTGACGAAGGAAGTGCAGTTCTGGCTCTATGCGTTGCTGCTGTCCGGATTCTGGCTCGGCAGCAGGGCGGAGGCCGCTCGGCCTGCGTTCGCCGCGGTGGCATCGCCTGGGCCTCTGCCCATTCCGGTGCCGAGAACGCGTTGATGTTCCGGCTTCCCCTCTCCGTTATTTCGCCGTCCGGGGCCCGCGGTCGCCTGAGCATCCTCATCTTCCATCGCGTGCTGGCCGAACCCGACGAGCTCTTTCCGGAAACGCCGGCGGCTGCAGCGTTCGAGCAACGCATGCGCTGGGTCAAGGATTGGTTCAACGTGTTGCCCCTGGCCGAAGCGATCGACTCGCTCTTCGCCGGCCGCATCCCGTCCAGGGCGCTGTCCATCACCTTCGACGACGGCTATGCGGACAACGAGGAACTGGCGGCCAAGATCCTGCGCGGGCTGGGCCTGACGGCGACCGTCTTCGTCGCCACCGGATTTCTCGACGGCGGGTGCATGTGGAACGACAGGATCATCGAGGCCATCCGCCGCGTCGATGCCGCGCGGCTCGACCTGCGGTCCCTCGGACTGGCATCTTTCGAGCTGAGTTCGATGGCGGGGCGCCGCGCCGCCATCGACGTGGTGCTTGGCGGCGTCAAGCATTTCGACCCGGAGCGGCGGCTTCGGGTCACGGAGGCCATCGTGCAGGCGGCCGGCGGCAAGCCGTCGCCGCAGCTGATGATGCGCGCCGAGCAGGTGCGAAACCTCCGTTCGCTGGGCATGGAGGTTGGCGCGCACACGATCACGCATCCGATCCTCGCCCGCCTCGACCCGGGGGCGGCGCGCGACGAGATCGGCCGCGGCAAGCGTGAGATCGAGGCCATCATCGGCGAGCCGGTGCGCCTCTTCGCCTATCCGAACGGCGCACCCAACCGAGACTACGCGGCGGAACACGTGGCGATGGTGCGCGAGTGCGGATTCAGCGCCGCCGTGTCCACCTCGTGGGGTGCCGCCTCGATGCGCTCCGACCGTTTCCAGCTGCCCCGATTCTCTCCCTGGGACCGCACGCGCCTGCGTTTCGGAGCCCGCATGCTCGGCAACCTCGCCCGAACCGAGCAGCTCGCCGCGTGAGGGCCGGCGCTACAGCTTTCGCGACTCCAGCCACAGGCCGAGCATCATCAGCACCCAGGCCATGGTGCCGAAGTAAGCGGCGTGCTCGCGCAGGCGCGAGCCGAGCAACTCGTCGATGAAGCGCGGCTGCACGATGCCTCGCTGGCGCAAGAGCCCGATGCCGTCCGCGGCGAGGTCGAACAGCGGCTTGTGGCCGACCAGCCAGGCCCCCACGGGTAGGCCGAAGCCGTGCTTCTCCTTGGTGATGACCTCGGGGGGCAGAAAATCGCTCAGGGCTTGCTTGAAGAACCAGCGCAGCTCGGTTCCGCGCAGCTTCAGGTCCGAGCTCAGCCGCTGGGAGAAATCGACGATTCGATCGTCGAGCATCGGAAACGCCACGTCGACGCCGGCGAGGTTGCACATGTGCGTCACCTTGGGCAGGTCGCCGTCGGCGAGGATGAACCTCAGGTCGATGCCCATCATCTGATTGACGAGGCTCGCGTCGGCATATGGCGCGTAGGCATCGGCGAGCAGCTTGCGCGGCCGGGCGACGTCGATCGATGCCAGGAATTCGCGCGTGAAGATGTTTTCGTGTCCGAGGTGCTCCAGAAGGTTGTACGACGAGTACCGCTCGGGCATGGGCGGCCGCGCCTGCTGCACGTAGCTTTGCAGCTTGCGCACCAGCGGGACGTGCTTAAGCCCCGGCGCGGACAGCATGACGGGTTCGACGAGGTATTGCCGGAGCGCCCGCGGAACCTTCTGGTACAGACCCAGCAGGTGGTATTTGGCGTAGCGTTCGTTGCCGCCGAAGAGCTCGTCGCCGCCATCGCCGGCCAGGAGCCGGTGCACGCCGCTTTCGCGGGCGAGCTTGGCGCAGTAGTAGGTCGGGATCGCCGAAGCGTTGCCGAAGGGCTGGTCGTAGGAAGCGGCGATGCGCGGCACGGCATCGACCACGTCGCCCGGAGTGACGTAGTACTCGTGCGCCTCGCAGCCAAAATGCCGTGCTGCGATGCGGGCATACGCCATCTCGTCGTAGCCCGGCACATCGAAGCCGATGGAGAAGGTCTGCGCCGGACCGTCGCTCACGCGCGCCAGCATGCCGCTCACGGTGGAGCTGTCGGTGCCACCGGAAAGGAAGGCGCCGCTGCGCGCGTGATCGGACGCCTCGCGCACCGATGCCTCCATCAGCGAGAGGAACTCGTCCTTCAAGGCTGCCTGCGACGCGCCGGGTTCCTCCTGGAAGCGCATGGTCCAGTAGGGGGAGGGTGCGCCATCGCGGTCGGGTCCGAACTCGATGCAGTGTCCTGGCGGCAGCCGGAGCATGCTGTCGAAGATGGTCTGCGGGCCGGGACTCACGTGGTAGAAGAGATAGTCGTAGATCGCCTGCTGCGAGAGCCTCCGCTCGAGGCCCGGAAAGCCTGCGAGCATGTCCAGCGTGGAGGCGAAGGCGAGCGAGCGGTTGGCGGTCGTATAGACGAGCTGGTGCACGCCAATGCGGTCGACGGCCAGCAGGCCGCGACGGTCACGTAAATTCCAGGCAGCCAGTGCGAAGTCGCCGCCGATTCGAGCCAGCGCCTCCTTTCCAAGGTCGCGCAGGCCGCGCAACAAGGCGGCGTCATCCTCGATCCGCAGCCCGCCTTCGTCGCGCCAGCGCGGATGGCCGACCACCGCGAGCACGAACCCGTCTTCCTCGAGCAGGCGCGGGCGTGCGGACGCACCGAATATTGCAAGCCCTGCCTGCGGCGATGCCTTCAACTGCGGGTCGACGGACGGGGATGGACTCGCCGCCAGCATGCGCCGCAAGGTGGCCTCGGCGTCGAGGCCGGCCTGGTTTGAAAACCAACCGCACAACCCTCTCATGGACTTCCTCGGGATGATTTGATCGTTGCCGGCGCCGCATCCTGGCCCAGCGGCATGCCTTGCCCGGCGGTCAGGCACGCGGGCCGATCCGCGGCAGGGCCGCGGAAGAGAAGCCTGTACGCCTCTTGCGCCCCGACCGCATGGCCCGCCCTGTTCCAGTGACGATCGATCGGAAAGTGGTCGAAGCGCACGTGGTCCCGCGTGAAGCGGCTCCTGAAGACGGATTCGAGGTCGCTCACCCCGAAACCGAGCTCGCGCGCGCGCCGGATCAGATACTCGCGAGCGGCGGGAGAGTCCTTGCGCGGGCTGGCCAACTCTGAACGGTAGATCGCGTAGCGGTCGGTGTCCACGAGCAGCGCGACGCATCGGGAAGGCAAGCCCAGGGTTTGCGGCAGCTCGGAAAGAAACCAGTCGGCGACGGCCCGCTGCTCGGCGAGCGCGATTGCGGGCGCGCCCGAGGGTGCTGGCATGCCGGCAGTCCCCTTGAAGCCATCCAGGACCTTGCCCAGAGAGAACTGCAAGTTGACCTGAAGGTAGCGATGGATGGAAAGATCGGCGACGTACTGCCGCAGCCTCGATCCGAGTCCGTCACCGTGCCCTCGCGCAGGGAGGTACTCGAGGACAAGCTCACCACCGCGTGGCACGAGGAAATAGGTGCCCTGGACGCGCTGCAGGCTTTCCGACAAGTCCCCGTCGGTGACGACGTAGATGGCCGCAGAGGGCTTGAACTCGTCTCTGGCCTGCCGCGACAGGGCCACATAGTCGCTGGCCGACATGCCGCTCACGCCGAGTCCGTAGACGGATTCGGTCCTGCCGATCATCCGACCGAGTTGCGCCTGCAAGGTGTCCGAGTAGTCGTTCATCAAGGATTCGACGAAGCTGTCGCCGACGACGATGATGGGATTGCCTTCCTTTCGATAGTCGAACGGCGCCACCTGGCCGTAATTATTGGTCACACCGCGATGCGCATTGAGCATTGCCCAGGTGATGGAGTAGGAGTACGGGGAGTGCGGGGGGGTGTTCTGCAGCGGCCAGCGCGCACTGTCGTCGCTGCGGCGCATGCCCGTCGACACGGGAAGCAAGCTTAGGCCCAGTTCGAGAATCGCGAGCACCACGAGGGCGCCCGCAACGAACCAGCACAGCCGCGAGAGCGGGCGTCGCATCGCGGTCAGAAGTTGAAGTAGATGAACTCGGAGCTGCCGCGCGATCCGTTGATCGCGGCCAGCATGAAGACGACCACGCCCAGGCCGCCCAGCGACATCCATGCCCATTGCTCTCGGACCACGCCCGCGAGGCGCGCCCTTCCCAGGGCGACCAGCTCCTGCGAATTCGGGCAGACCCAGGCGATCGCTAGCAGCGCGCTGATCCACCCCCACTGGAGCACTCCGCCCGAGGCGTCGAGCGCGGCGAAGCGCACGCCTGCCCCGTGCGACGGCCACGACGATGGCCAGTGCGCCTGCCACTCACGCGGCAGCACGAGCCCGTCGAAGCTCCACATGCCTTCGAGCACCCCGAGCGCGGATTCGAGGCTCGTTGCTCTGAAGAAGACCCACGCCACGACGACGCAGAGAAAGGTCAGTGCAGCGGCGAGCACGCGGCCCGTCGCGCTCGGCGGCCGGGTGCCCGTTGCCGGGAAGGCCGACCCTGCGAAGCGTTCGAGTCCCCATTGCCATAGCTGGTGCACGACCAGGTACATGCCATGCAAACCGCCCCAGATCGCGAAGGTCCAGCCGGCGCCATGCCATAGGCCGCCCAGCAGCATCGTGAGCATGAGATTGACGTAGCGGCGCGTCGGCCCCTTGCGGTTGCCGCCGAGCGGAATGTAGAGATAGTCGCGCAGGAATCGCGAGAGCGTCATGTGCCAGCGACGCCAGAACTCGGTGATCGACTTCGAGAGGTACGGGTAGTCGAAGTTCTCGGGCAGATCGAACCCGAGCATGGTCGAGCCGCCGCGCGCGATGTCGGTATATCCCGAGAAATCGCAGAAGATCTGCCCCGTGTACGCGACGACGGCGGCGGCGATCTCGATGGAGTTGTAGGCGTCCGGCTTCTTGAAGACAGCG
>JAYSLR010000144.1:0-12700 GCA_043725365.1 Rhizobacter sp.
CATGGCGAGTTCGACCCAGGCGCAGGACTACGTCGCCTTCGTCGAGCCCGGCAACGTGATCACGCGCCGCAACGGGCTGGCCGTGCAGCCGGGCGACGATCTCGGTGCCGCGCCCCCTCGCCTGCCCCAGATGCCGGCCTACCACCTGGTGCGCGCCGACGGCAGCGGCATCACGATGGTCAACATCGGCGTCGGCCCGGCGAATGCGAAGACCATCACCGATCACATCGCGGTGCTGCGCCCGCACGCCTGGGTGATGCTGGGCCACTGCGCCGGCCTGCGCAACACGCAGCAGCTCGGCGACTACGTGCTCGCCCACGGCTACGTGCGCGAGGACCACGTGCTCGACGAGGAGCTGCCGCTGTGGGTGCCGATCCCGGCGCTGGCCGAGGTGCAGGTCGCGCTCGAGGCGGCGGTCGAGCAGATCACGCAGTTGAAGGGCTACGAGCTCAAGCGCATCATGCGCACCGGCACGGTGGCGAGCACCGACAACCGCAACTGGGAACTGCTGCCCTCGCACCATGCCGCGAGCACGCCGGAGCGCCGCTTCAGCCAGAGCCGCGCGATCGCGCTCGACATGGAAAGCGCGACCATCGCCGCGAACGGCTTCCGCTTCCGCGTGCCCTACGGCACCCTGCTGTGCGTCAGCGACAAGCCGCTGCACGGCGAGATCAAGCTGCCCGGCATGGCGAACCACTTCTACCGCGAGCGCGTCGACCAGCACCTGCGCATCGGCATCCGCGCGATCGAGCTGCTGCGCGAATCGGGCGTCGACCAGCTCCACAGCCGCAAGCTGCGCAGCTTCGCCGAGGTGGCGTTTCAGTAGCCGCGCGCGGCGTTCACCCGCAAGGGTGCTCCGGCATCAGGATGCCGAGCCTGATCGTCCGCGGCGCGCGGGCGGGCTGGTGACCGGCCAGCAGGTCGAACTCGACCAGGTGCGTCACGCCGGCCGGCACGACATCGTCGTCGTCGAGCACGTAGAGCGCGCCGCTGCGGCGCAGATCGTCCTCGCGAACCCAGGGCGTGGCGGCCGCGGTGTCGAAGACCTCCAGCTTGTCACCGGAGTACAGCGACACGAGCCCGGCGTCGAACACCGTGCCGGCCACATAGCGCAGCGGGCATTCGGTGCTCGCGCTCCAGTGCGCGACCGCCGTGCGGGCAAGGCGCCGCGCCGGGTACATGGTGTCGATGCGTCGGCTCGTCAGCATCGTGGTCGGGTCGCGATGCTCGGCCGCGTACCAGGCCAGGCCGGCGCCGTGCACCATGAGCGCCACGAGCACCAGGCGCTTCAGGTCGATCGTCGCACGCCGCTCCCAGCGCCAGGCCAGCCACAGCGCGAAGAATTGAAGGGCCTGCACGCCCCAGTGGTTGCGCAGGCTGACGCCCGCGAACAGTGCCATCACGACGAGCACGCCGAGCCCGCCCCATACCAGACCCGTCATCCAGATCGAAAGATCGGCGGCGTCCTCGGCCGGCACCCGCGGCGTCGCCGCGGGTGCACGGCGCGCCCAGGCCCAGCACAGCAACATCGCGAGCAACGCGAGCGACCACAGCCGCAGCTGATTCGCCACGAACGACACGAGAAAGCCGATGCGCTCGAGCAGCCCCGAGGTCTCGATCGCCTCGGACGCGTAGCGCAAGGTGCTGAAGTCGTGTCGGGCGACCCACACGGCGTGGGGTGTGCAGACCGCGATCATCACGACCAGCGCCAGCAACAGCCCGCCCCGCTGGTCGGGGCGTCGCAGCCGGCCCGACCAGGCCAGCGCCAGCAGCAGCCCGGCCAGCGGCACCAGCGCCTGGTACTTCGACAGCATCGCCGCGCCGGCGGCCAGACCGGTTCCGAGCCACCAGAGCGCGGCGCGCCGCTCGGCCCGGCTCGCGCGCATCGCGAGCCACACGGTCGCGGCCACGCACAGCACCAGCACGGTGTTGTGGTTGTAGAGCTGGACGCGCTGCGAGAAGGTCATGTTCAGACCCCACAGCAGACTCGCCGCGGCAGCGACCCGGTCGCCGACGAGATCGCGCCCGATCAGCCAGGTGAACAGCGCCGTGCCGAGCAGGCACAGCGTCGCCAGGACATAGGCCCAGTAGATCGACGGGCCGAACAGCCTGACGACGCCTCCCAGCACCCACGACGGCAGCGGCGGGTGCTTGTGGTAGCCCAGTTCCAGGCTCTGCGCCCAGTTGAACTGCTCGATGTTGTCGCCGAACTGGGCCGTGTTGAAGTAGGCCGCCCACAACGCCCACAGCACCACGACGGCCAGACTGACACCAACGGCCTGCGACGGCGACATCGCGCGCGCGCGGGAACGGCGGTCCGACGGCAAGGAGATCGATGTCGTCATGGGATGGGGCCCAAGAACAGGTGGGGGGAAAAGGGACGCTGGTGGCGTCTTGTCTCGGAGCCCGGTGGTCGCCGCGTTGGTGCGCCCCGGATCGTTACCGATTGTCAACGGCCAATTGTAGACCGCCGTGCCGGCCCCGCTTGCCCGCCGGGCCGCTATCCCTTACGCTGCTTCGCACACCAGCAAGCCCCGCCACCCGGGCCCGCGATGCGATCTCGACCGCGAGCGCCGCCCCTCCGAGGAGAGCGTCATGCCGCAGCCGATCCCGAACGCCGCCATCCAGGCCATCCGAACGGTCGCGCTCGTCGGCCAGACGGGCGCGGGCAAGACCAGCCTCGCCGAGGCGCTGCTGTGCAGGGCCGGCGCGATCGGCACGCCGGGCAACCTGGAGCGCGGCACCACCGTCAGCGACTTCGACCCGATGGAGCGCCGCGCCCAGCACTCGCTGAACTCGGCGTTGCTGCACCTCACGCACCGCGGCACGCGGGTGCACCTGATCGACACGCCGGGCTACCCCGACTTCGTCGGCCAGTCGATGACCGCGCTCGAGGCGGTCGACACCGCCGCGATCGTGATCAACGCGGCCACCGGCATCGAGATGATGAGTGCGCGGATGATGGAATGGGCCGCCAGCCGGCGCCTGTGCCGCATGATCATCGTCAGCAAGATCGACGCGGCGGGCGTCGACCTGGCCGCGCTGGTGGGCCAGATCCAGGCCGCGTTCGGCAAGGAGTGCCTGCCGCTGAACCTGCCGGCGGCAGGTGGCACGAGCGTCGTCGACTGCTTCTTCAACCCGTCCGGCAGCGCCGACTTCTCGAATGTCGAGGCGGCGCACCGCGCGCTCGTCGAACAGGTGGTCGAGGTCGACCCGGAGTTCGTCGAGCGCTACCTGAACGACGGCGACGTCGACCCGCGCGAGCTGCATGCGCCGCTCGAGGAGGCGCTGCGGCAAGGCCACCTGATCCCGATCTGCTTCGTCTCGGCGCGCAATGGCGCCGGCGTGGCCGAACTGCTGGATGTGTTCGAGGCCCTGCTGCCGAACCCGGCCGAAGGCAACCCGCCGCAGTTCTTCAAGGGCGAGGGCGCTGACGCGACCGAGCTGCATGCCCAGACCGACCCCGACCAGCACGTGATCGCGCACGTCTTCAAGGTCACCGTCGATCCCTATGTCGGCAAGATGGGCGTGTTCCGCATCCACCAGGGCACGGTCACGAAGGACAGCCTGCTGTACATCGGCGACGGGCGCAAGCCGTTCAAGGTCGGGCATCTGTTCATGCTGCAGGGCAAGGAGCACGTCGAGGTGGCGCGCGGCGTGCCGGGCGACCTCTGCGCGGTCGCGAAGGTCGACGAGATGCATTTCGACGCGGTGCTGCACGACGCCGCCGAGGACGACCACCTGCACCTGAAACCGCTGCCGTTCCCGGTGCCGGTGCACGGCGTGGCGATCGAGCCCAAGCGCCGCGGCGACGAGCAGCGCATGTGGGAGATCCTGCAGAAGCTCGTCGACGAGGATCCATGCCTGAAGGTCGAGCATGTGGGCGTGACCAACGAGACCGTCGTCTACGGACTGGGCGAGCTGCACCTTCGCACCTTGCTGGAACGCATGAGCGACGTCTACAAGTGCGAGGTCAACACGCGGCCGCCACGCATCGCCTACCGCGAGACCGTGACCACGCCGGCCGAGGGCCACCATCGCCACAAGAAGCAGAGCGGCGGCGCCGGCCAGTTCGGTGAGGTGTTCCTGCGCATCGAGCCGCTGCCGCGCGGCGCCGGCTTCGAGTTCGTCGACCAGGTCAAGGGCGGCACGATCCCGACGCAGTTCATTCCCGCGGTCGAGAAGGGAATCCGCCAGGTGCTCGACACCGGCGTGATCGCCGGCCATCCGCTGAAGGATGTGCGCGTGATCGTCTACGACGGCAAGTCGCACTCGGTCGACTCGAAGGACATCGCGTTCGCGACCGCCGGCCGCAAGGCCTTCATCGACGCGGTGAAGAAGGCGAACCCGATCGTGCTCGAGCCGATCGTCAAGGTCGAGATCACCGCGCCGGAGCATTGCATGGGCGACGTGACCGGCGACCTCGCGGCCAAGCGCGGCCAGGTCAACGGCACGCGGGCGCTCGCCGGCGGCGTGTTCGTCGTCACCGGGCAGGCGCCGCTGTCGGAGCTCACGAACTACCAGGCGCGGCTGAACGGCATGACCGGCGGCGAAGGCCGCTACACCATCGAGCTCAGCCACTACGAGGCGGTGCCACCCTCGGCGCAGGCGGCGCTGACGAGCCAGTATCGGGTCAAGGACGAGGACTGATCCGACGCGGCGCTGATCGCCGCGGCTACACCGCGCGCGGCTTGACACAGGCCGCGGCTTGCTTGGCGCGGCGGCGCGCCACCTCGACATCGGCGTCGTGCGCCAGCGCCACGCCCATGCGCCGCTTGACGAAACTCTCGGGCTTGCCGAACAGGCGCAGCTCGGTGGCCGGCACGCGCAGGGCGGCGTCCACGCCTTCGAACACGATGCCCTTCGCCTCGACCCCACCGTAGATCACCGCGCTCGCGCCGGGGCTCTTCATCGCCGTGTCGATCGGCAGGCCGAGGATCGCGCGGGCGTGCAGCTCGAACTCGTTCTGCCACTGCGTCACCATCGTGACCAGGCCAGTGTCGTGCGGGCGCGGCGAGACCTCGCTGAACCAGACGTCGTCGCCCTTGACGAAGAGTTCGACGCCGAACAGTCCCTGGCCGCCAAGGTTGTCGGTCACGGCCGTCGCGATCGCACGCGAACGCTCGAGCGCGGCCGGGCTCATCGGCTGCGGCTGCCAGCTCTCGACATAGTCGCCGGCGACCTGCACGTGGCCGATCGGCTCGCAGAAATGCGTCTGCACCTGACCCTCGGCGCCGATCGCGCGAACGGTCAGCAGCGTGATCTCGTAGTCGAAGGCGATGAAGCCTTCGACGATCACGCGGCCGCGGCTGACGCGGCCGCCGGCCATCGCGTGGTCCCAGGCCTTGCTCACGTCGGCCGGGCCGTCGATCTTGCTCTGGCCCTTGCCCGAGCTGCTCATCACCGGCTTGACGATGCACGGGTAGCCGATCCCGCCGGCTATGGCCGCCCGCAGTTCGACCAGCGAATCGCAGAACCGGTACGGGCTGGTCGGCAGCGCGAGCGTCTCGGCGGCGAGGCGGCGGATGCCTTCGCGGTCCATCGTCAGGCGCGCGGCGCGCGCGGTCGGGATCACGCGCACGACGCCGGCGGCCTCGAGCTCCTCGAGCATCGCGGTGGCGATCGCCTCGATCTCGGGAACGACCAGCATCGGCCGTTCGGCCTCGATCAGCGCCTTGAGCTGCGCCGGGTCGCTCATCGTGATCGTGCGCGCGTGGTGGGCGACCTGCTGACCGGGCGCGTTCGCGTAGCGGTCGACCGCGATCGTCTCGACGCCCAGGCGCTGCAGCGCGATCAGCACCTCCTTGCCGAGCTCGCCGCTGCCCAGCAGCATGACGCGGGTGGCATGGGGCGAGAGCGGGGTTCCGAGCGTGGTCATCGAGCGTGTCCTGGGAGGGGGATGGGAACGCGAATTCTCGCTCGGTGGCACGCGTGGCTCGACCGCGCAGCCCTTCCTGCTCAACGGCGCTTTATCATCTGACACATGAACCCCGGCCCGCGCGACGTCGCCCAGATTCGCCTCGCGAACGCCCTGATCCTTTTCGACGAGTTCGTCCACGCGACCGTCAAGCACCCCGACGCCGCCACGCTGCGCGGTCTGGAGGGCCGCTTCGCCGAGCGGCTGCAGATCCAGCCGAGCTACTGGAGCCAGATCAAGGGCCGCTCGCGCCAGATCGGCGAGCGGCTGGCACGCCAGTTCGAGCAGCTCTGCAAGAAGCCCGCCGGCTGGATGGACGAACTGCACGCCGCGCACGAATGGGCCGGCGCTGCGCAGGTCGGCGCGCGTGCTGCGGCCCGTGAACGGACGGTCGCGTCAGCCGCCGCCGACGACAGCCAGCGCAACGTGCCGCAGGACGACGACGAGCGCTTCATCGTCGGTCTGGTGCTGACCTACTACCGCCGCCATCCACAGCGCGCCCGCGCACGCCTGCTCGACCTGCTCGGCGAGGTGCTGACGCCAGGGCCCGCCACCGCCGCCAAGCCCGGTGCGGCGCGCCCGGCCGCGCCCGCCGACGACGGCCGCGACCTGTGGAGCAAGACCCAGGCGGCGGTGAAGCCGCTGAAGACCAGGCGCTGATCTTTTCGCCACGCTGCCTGAAAATTGTGCGCAAGCCCCCTTGCGCAAGATAATCAAACGTTTATCATTTGCGCAAGTCGTTGGCGTTGGCCCGCCGCGACGACACCGCCGATCAACCTTCAACGAAGTTCATGACCCTCGTCAGCGCATCGATTCACGCCCCGGCTCTGCGCATCGCGCCGAGCGCCGGCGTGTCGATGCCCTCGCCATCGGTCATGGGAGCGCACCGCGCGCAGCCGGGTTCACCGCCACGCTGAGACGTCGCACGCGACGATTCAGTCGTCGAACGGCCCGGGTTGCGCAAGCGTCCCGGGCCGCTTTGCTTTTGCATCGTCGCTTTCGCTTTGCGTCGCTCGAGACGCCACCAGGAAACCGCTCATGAAGATCACCGTCGACACCCGCAAGCCCCGCAATCCGCTGATCGCGCTCGCCCGGTTTCGCCGTGCCGGCAGCCACGGGCCCGGTGGCCGCTCGCAACGGCAGCAGGCCGGGCGTTCGCTGCAGCGCGAACTGAGCCAGATGAAACAGCACAGCCCATGAATCACGCGCGGGCCGCCCCCGCGCCACCCTCGAAGGACACACCATGTCGAGCCTGAAATACTCCCGCGCCGGACTCGTCGAGGCGCCCCGCCCCACCCGCGAAGCCGCGTTGCGCCTCGCCGCGCTCGGTCTGCGCAGTGCCAGCGCGGCGCTCGCGCGTCTGTCGCGCCGCCTCGCGCGGCCCGCCGGCAGCGTGGCCCGGCCCGTGCCGCAGCTCGAGTTCTACGCCGAGGCCGGCGCTCCCGAAGGCGCGCTCTACCTGGACGGCCAGCTCGTCGGCTGGGTCAGCGGCGTGCACCGGCTGTGAGGCCTGCCGCGGCAGCGCATCGATGCCCGGTGCGCCGCCGCGCCGATCACCGCATCGCCAGTGGCAACTTGTGCCGCGGCGCCGGGAAGCGGCGCTCGATCGCGACACGGTCGGCGTCGTCGAGCACCAGTTCGGCCGCGGCGAAGTTCTCGCGCAGGTGGGCCTCGCGCACCGCCTTCGGAATCACCATCACGCCCGGTTGCGCCATCAGCCACGCGAGCGCGGCTTGCAATGCCGTGGCGCCGTGGCGACGCGCCAGATCGCGCAGCACCGGCTCGTCGGCCAGGTCGCCTTGGTCGAGCGGGCAATAGGCCATCAACGGCATCGAGCGCCGACGTTGCCAGGGCAGCAGGTCGAACTCCGCGCCGCGGGCGCCGAGCGAGTAGTACACCTGATTCGCCGCGCAGTGGTCGCCTCCCGGCACGCCGGCCAGCGCCTGCAGCTCGGCGGTGTCGAAATTGCTGACGCCCCAGTACCGGACCCGGCCGGCGGCCTGCAGCGCCTCGAACCCGGCCACCGTGTCGCGCAGCGGGTGCGGCCC
Source organism: Rhizobacter sp. (assembly GCA_043725365.1). Taxonomy (GTDB): domain Bacteria; phylum Pseudomonadota; class Gammaproteobacteria; order Burkholderiales; family Burkholderiaceae_C; genus LMDS01. The sequence goes on from JAYSLR010000144.1 coordinate 7,966, forward strand.
CGGCCAGTGCAGCAGGTACAGGTCGATCCGGTCCAGGCCCAGGCGCCTGCGGCTGCGGTCGCAGGCCGCGGCCACGCCCGTGCGGCCGGCGTTGTGCGGGTAGACCTTGCTGACGATGAAGAGCTGGTCGCGCGTGACCGTGCTCGCGTGCAGCGCTTCGGCGACCGCCTGTCCGACGACCTCTTCCGCGCCGCCCTCGCCGTACATCTCGGCGGTGTCGATCACGCGGTAGCCGATCTCGATCGCCAGCCGAACGGCGGCAACCTCGGCGGCGCGGGCGCGCGCCGCTTCGCCCATGTGCCAGGTTCCCAGGCCGAGCGCGGGCAAAGAGACTCCATCGGGCAAGCTGAGGCTGTTCATGGCGGCTGCGGAAACGCGATACTCGATGCTAGGCCAGCGCGGGCGACACCGCACGCCTCACCGGAGACACACGCATGACCACGACCTTCGTCGTCGAGCGCCAGAACTTGAGCCAGACGCGCTGGGTGCGCAGCGACCCTGCGCCGCTCGCGGACGGCGAGTTGCGGCTCGCGATCGACAGCTTCGCGCTGACCGCCAACAACATCACCTATGCCGCGTTCGGCGACGCGATGAACTACTGGGGCTTCTTCCCGACCGGCGACGCCGCCACCGGCTGCATCCCGGTCTGGGGCTTCGCAGACGTGACCGAGTCGCGCTGCGAGGGTGTTGCGATCGGCGAGCGTTTCTACGGCTACTTCCCGATCGCGGACGAGGTGGTGCTGCAGCCGACGCGGGTCAACGCGGCCGGGTTCTCCGACGGCGCGGCGCACCGCCGCGAGCTGCACGCGGTCTACAACCATTACCTGCGCTGCAGCGCCGATCCGGGCTACGACGCCGCGCGCGAGGCCGAGCAGGCGCTGCTGCGCCCGCTGTTCTTCACCTCGTTCCTGATCGACGACTTTCTCGGCGACAACGGCTTTTTCGGCGCGCGCACGGTGATCCTGTCGAGCGCGTCGAGCAAGACCGCGTACGGCACCGCGTTCTGCCTCGCGCAGCGGCGCGGCGCGGCCGATGCGATGCGCATCGTCGGGCTGACCTCGCCCGGCAACCTCGCGTTCACGCGCAGCCTCGGCTGCTATGACGAGGTGCTGGGCTACGGCAACGTCGCTACGCTGCCCGCCGACCAACCCGCGGTGTACGTCGACTTCAGCGGCAGCGTGGCGCTGCGCGCGGCCGTCCACGGGCATCTCCAGAGCAACCTGATGTACAGCTGCTCGGTCGGCGGCACCCACTGGAGCGACCTCGGCGGCGGCAAGGGCCTGCCGGGACCGAGGCCGACGCTGTTCTTTGCGCCGGCCCAGATCAACAAGCGCAACGCCGACTGGGGTGCGGCGGGACTGCAGCAACGCCTGGCCGCGGCCTGGGGCGCCTTCATGCGGCCGGTGACCGACGCGCACCAACCCTGGCTGCGCGTGGTACGCGGGCATGGCGCAGCGGCGATCGAGTCGGTCTACGCGGCCTTGTTGGGCGGCAGCGTGAATCCGGCCGAAGGGCATGTGCTGTCGATCTGAGCGGCCCCTCCTCAAGCACCGCGCCCGCCCCGCCGATATCTGCATCACAGCCCCGATCAGCGAGTCGCGATGACCGTCTCCGCCAACATCCCAGGCCCCCAGCTCACGCAACCGCTGCGCGACCTGGCAGCGTGGACGGTCCACTTCCGCAGTGCCGAAATTCCGGTGCTGGCACAGACCGCCGAGGCGCTCGAGGCGCTGCGTGCGATCGAGGACGACGTCGACGCCAACGGCATCGGCGAGATGATCGCCGGCGACCCGCTGATGACGCTGAAGGTGTTGGCGTATGCCTCGACGCACCGCAGTGCGCGCGTCGTCACCGATGTCGAGACCGTGACCTCGGCGCTGGTGATGATGGGCATCTCGCCGTTCTTCGCCGCGTTCGGCCGGCAGCCAACGGTCGAGGACCGGCTCGCCGGTGATCCGCCGGCGTTGCAGGGGCTGACCGACACGCTGCGGCGCGCCCACCGGGGTGCCAATTTCGCGCTCGGCTTCGCGGTCCATCGCATGGACCACGACGCGGCGGTGATCCACGCCGCCGCGCTGTTGCACGACTTCGCCGAAATGCTGCTGTGGTGCCACGCACCGGTGCTGGCGCTGCGCATCCGCGACGCGCAGCGCGCCGACTCCACGCTGCGCTCCAACGTCGCGCAACTCGCGGTTCTCAACATCGAGCTGGCGGACCTGCAACAGGCCCTGATGAAGGCCTGGCGCCTGCCCGAGCTGTTGATCCGCATCAACGACGACCGCCATGCCGACAATGCGAGCGTGCGCAGCGTCGCGCTGGCGGTGCGCTTGGCGCGCCACAGCGCGCAGGGCTGGGACAACCCGGCCATCCCCGACGACGTGAGCGACATCGCGAACCTGCTGAACCTGTCGCAGACTGCCACGCTGCAACTCGTGCGCGAGATCTGACCGGGACCGCCCTCAGACCGGCACGGCGGTCGTGTTCTTGACCCGGTCGAGCACGAAGCTGGTCTTGCAATCCTCGACACTGGGGTGCTTGAGCAGCGTGTCCATGATGAAGCGCGAGTAATGCGCCATGTCCTGCACGACGACACGCAGCAGGAAATCCATCTCGCCGGTCAGCGCCGCGCATTCGACGACTTCGGGCCAGCTCTGCACCGCGGCGCGGAACAGGTCCATCGGCGTGCGCTTGTGCACCTGCGAATGCTTCTCGAGCCGCACGTTCAGGTACGCCGTCAGGCCCAGGCCCACGCGCTCGGGCGACACCAGCGCAACGTAGCCCGCGATCACGCCGGATTCCTCGAGGCGCTTGACGCGGCGCAGCGTCGCCGACGGCGACAGGCTGACCTGCGCGGCCAGGGTGTCGTAGATCATCCGGCCGTCGGTCTGCAACGCCCGAAGAATGCGTCGATCGATGGCATCCAGCTGCGGCAAGTTCTTCATATGGAGAATTTTGCACTTTTCATGTGTTGGGCGGCTATTTGGAGCCCGAACTTGCAAAGAATCTGCGGGCGGGCGACTCTACAGTCCTGCATCGACTCTCACTGGAACGGACATGCAATTCACCCCCTGGGAAAATCCGATGGGCACCGACGGCTTCGAGTTCGTCGAGTACGCGGCGCCGGACCCGGTCGCGCTCGGGCAGCTGTTCGAGACCCTGGGCTTCGCGGCGATCGCCAGGCACCGCACGAAGAGCGTCACGCTGTACCGCCAGGGCGAGGTCAACTTCATCATCAATGCGGAGCCGAACTCGTTCGCGCAGCGCTTCGCGCGCCAGCACGGGCCGAGCGTGTGCGCGATGGCCTTCCGCGTGAAGGACGCGAAGCAGGCCTACGAGCGCGCGCTCGAACTCGGCGCGTGGGGCTTCGACAACCACACCGGGCCGATGGAGCTGAACATTCCGGCGATCAAGGGCATCGGCGACAGCCTGATCTACTTTGTCGACCGCTGGCACGGCAAGGACGGCGCCGCTGTTGGGGCGATCGGCAACATCAGCATCTACGACGTCGACTTCGTGCCGATCGAAGGCGCCGAGGCCAATCCGAAGGGCGGCGGCCTGACCTACATCGACCACCTGACACACAACGTCCACCGCGGCCGCATGAAGGAGTGGGCCGACTTCTACGAGCGGCTGTTCAACTTCCGCGAGGTGCGCTACTTCGACATCGAAGGCAAGCTCACCGGGCTGAAGAGCAAGGCGATGACGAGCCCGTGCGGCAAGATCCGCATCCCGATCAACGAGAGCTCGGACGACAAGAGCCAGATCGCCGAGTACCTCGACCTGTACCACGGCGAAGGCATCCAGCACATCGCGATGGGCACCGACGACATCTACGCCACCGTCGACGCGATGAAGCAGCAGGGCGTGGCGTTCCAGGACACGATCGCGACCTACTACGACCTGGTGAACCGCCGGCTACCGAACCACGGCGAGAACCTGGACGAGCTCGAGCGCCTGCGCATCCTGATCGACGGCGCCACCCACCAGGGAGCGCCGAACGAGTTGCTACTGCAGATCTTCACGCAGACGGTGATCGGGCCGATCTTCTTCGAGATCATCCAACGCAAGGGCGACCAGGGATTCGGCGAGGGCAACTTCCGGGCGCTGTTCGAGAGCATCGAGCTCGACCAGGTGCGGCGCGGCGTGCTCAGTGCCGAGCCCGAGGCTGGCGCACGGTGAGCGCTGACGATCTTCGCCGAGAGACCTGTCCGGCACCCCAGCTTGACACGGCCGGAACGCCGCCCGCCAACAGGAGCATCAATATCGGCGCCGCGGCTGTCACCTACGGCCAGGGTGATCGACCACCGCGTGGCGACTATGCGCGCGCGCGCAGCGACTACACCTGCGTGCAGGACTGGCGCGCGTACAGCGCGGCCGATCACGATCTGTACCGCCGGCTCTACGCGCGCCAGACCGCGCAGCTGCCGGGGCTGGCCTGCGACGAGTTCATCGAGGCGGTACAACACCTCGGCTCGCCCTCGCACATCCCGCGCTTCGACGAACTGAGCGACACGCTGTATCGTGCGACGCGCTGGGAGGTCGTGGCCGTGCCGGGGCTGATCCCCGAGGAGGCGTTCTTCTCGCTGCTGAGCCGTCGCCGGTTCCCGGTAACGGGTTGGATACGCAAGCTCGAAGAGTTCGACTACGTGGTCGAGCCCGATGTGTTCCACGACTTGTTCGGGCACGTGCCGCTGTTGTTCAACCCGATGTTCGCCGACTACATGCAGGCCTACGG
>JAYSLR010000145.1:0-15636 GCA_043725365.1 Rhizobacter sp.
CCGCCGACTTGCTCGGTCGTCGCGCCGACATAACCGCCGCGCGCTGGAGGGTCGAGGCGGCCACCAGCGACGTGAAGAGCGCGAAGGCGCAGTTCTATCCGAACATCAACCTCACGGCCTTCGTCGGCCTGTCGAGCATCGGGCTCGATCGGCTGGTGCGATCGGGCAGCGAGCAGAACGGTGCCGGCCCGGCGCTGCGCTTGCCGATCTTCGACCTGGGGCGACTGCGCGCGAACCTCGGTGGCAAGACCGCCGACCTCGACGCCGCGATCGAAAGCTACAACGGCGCGGTGATCGATGCCGTCCACGACGCCGCCGACCAGATCAGCTCGGTGCGCTCGATCGAGCACCAGCAGGTGCAGCAGGTCAGCGCCCGGGCTGCAGCCGAGTCGGCTTACGATCTCGCAACCCAGCGCTACAAGGCCGGCCTGGGCACCTACCTGACGGTGCTGAACGCCGAGGCCTCGGTGTTGAACCAGCGCCGCCTCGCCGCCGACCTGAAGGCGCGCGCGCTCGACGTGCAGATCGCGCTGATCCGCGCCCTCGGCGGTGGCTACGCTGCCGATGCCCAGACCGCCGCGGCCGGCCAGTGAGCCGCGGCCATTGATCACGCGAACAACGAAATCGAATCCGGAGAAACCGCATGAGTTCCCCTGAAGCCACCCCCCTCGCCACCGCGCAAGGCAACCCGGCCCGCAAGAAGGCGCTGACCGGCGTGGCCGCCGCGGTCGTCGTCGCCGGCATCGCCTACGGCGCCTACTGGGCGCTGGTGCTGAACCACTACGAATCGACCGACAACGCCTATGTGCAGGGCAACGTCGTGCAGCTGACGCCGCAGGTCGGCGGCACCGTCGTCGCGATCAACGCCGACGACACCGACCACGTCAAGGCCGGTCAGCTGCTGGTCAGGCTGGACCCGGCCGATGCGCAGATCGCGCTTGACCAGGCCGAGGCGCAGCTCGCGCAGACGGTACGCGAGGTGCGCACGCTGTACGCGAACAACAGCACCTTGAAGGCGCAGATCGCGCTGCGCGATGCCGACCTGGCGCGCGCGAAGAGCGACGAGGCGCGCGCGCAGGACGACGTGGCGCGGCGCTCGCCGCTCGTGGCCACCGGCGCGGTCGGCAAGGAAGAGTTCAACCACTCGACCGCGGCGCTCGCGGCGGCCAGGAGCAGCGTGGTCGCGGCCCAATCGGCAGTGCTCGCGGCGCGCGAGCAGCTGAGCTCGAACCAGACGCTGACCGACGGCATCGCGGTCGAGCAGCACCCGAACGTGCTGCGCGCATCGGCGCGGGTGCGCGAGGCCTACCTTGCGCTGCGCCGTGCCGACCTGCTCGCGCCGGTCGACGGTTATGTGGCCAAGCGCAGCGTGCAGCTCGGCCAGCGCGTGCAGGCCGGCGCGCCGCTGATGTCGGTGATCGCGCTGAACCAGGTCTGGGTCGAGGCGAACTTCAAGGAAAGCCAGCTGCAGCGCCTGCGCCTGGACCAGCCCGTGACGCTCGAGGCCGACGTCTACGGCAAGAAGGTCGAGTACCGCGGCACGGTCGAGGGGCTGGGTGCGGGCACCGGCGCGGCGTTCGCGCTGCTGCCGGCGCAGAACGCGACCGGCAACTGGATCAAGGTCGTGCAGCGCGTGCCGGTGCGCATTCGGCTCGATGCCAAGGAGCTCGTCGACCACCCATTGCGCATCGGCCTGTCGATGGACGCGAAGGTCGACATCCGCAACACCGACGGCCGCATGCTGGCTGATGGCGCGCGCGCGTCGACGGTCGCGCAGACCAACGTGTTCGACCAGAACAACAGCGCGGCCGACGCCGAGGTGCGCAAGATCATCGTCGCGAACGGCGGCCGGGCGAGCGCGATGGCTGTCGCGAACAAGGCCGCGAAGCTGCCGAGCGGCGACGCGACCGCTGCGGCCGTGGCCAGCCCCAGCTCGGCCGCTGCCTCGGTGGCGACCATCGCGGGCAGCCCCGCGGTGCCGCCCGCCGCGAACCTGAAGTGATCCGCCGGAGCGCCCGAGCATGACTTCGACCTCTGCCGCCCTGCCGGCGGCGGGTGCGCCGCCGGCGCCGCCGCCGCGCGCACCCTCGCGCCCGGTCGCGTTCCCGCCGCTGACCGGTGGCCAGCTGGTGCTGGGCACCATCGCGCTGTCGCTCGCGACCTTCATGAACGTGCTCGACACCTCGATCGCGAACGTCTCGATCCCGGCGATCGCGGGCGACCTCGGCGTGAGCCCGTCGCAGGGCACCTGGGTGATCACCTCGTTCGCGGTCGCGAACGCGATCTCGGTGCCACTGACCGGCTGGCTGACACAGCGTTTCGGTCAGGTGCGCCTGTTCACCACCAGCGTGATCCTGTTCGTGATCGCGTCATGGCTGTGCGGGCTGGCGCCGAACATCGGCATGCTGATCGCGTTCCGCGTGCTGCAGGGCTTCGTCGCCGGGCCGATGATCCCGCTGTCGCAGACGCTGCTGCTGGCGAGCTATCCGGCCGCGAAGGCCGGCACCGCGATGGCGATGTGGGCGATGACGGTGCTGGTCGCGCCGGTGGCCGGGCCGCTGCTGGGCGGCTGGATCACCGACAACATCTCGTGGCCGTGGATCTTCTACATCAACATCCCGGTCGGCATCTTCGCGGCCGCGCTGACCTGGTCGATCTACCACAAGCGCGACCCCGGGCCGCGGCGCGTGCCGCTGGACTACGTCGGTCTCGGGCTGCTGGTCCTGTTCGTCGGCGCGATGCAGATCATGATCGACAAGGGCAAGGAGCTCGACTGGTTCAACTCGGGCCAGATCATCATCCTGGCCGTGACCGCGGTGGTGGCCTTCCTGTTCTTCCTCGCCTGGGAGCTGACCGACAAGCACCCGGTCGTCGACCTGCGCCTGTTCGCGCGCCGCAACTTCACGATGGGCACCGTGTCGCTGTCGGTCGCCTACGGCCTGTTCTTCGGCAACGTCGTGCTGCTGCCGCTGTGGCTGCAGCAGTACATGGGCTACACCGCGACCTGGGCCGGCCTGGCGACCGCGCCGGTGGGCATCCTCGCGATCATCCTGTCGCCCTGGGTCGGCAAGAACGTCAGCAAGATCGACCCGCGCAAGCTCGCGACCGTGGCCTTCATCGGCTTCGGCGTGGTGCTGTGGATGCGCTCGAACTTCAACACGCAGGCCGACTTCACGACGATCCTGATCCCGACGATCCTGCAGGGCGCGGCGATGGCGTTCTTCTTCATTCCGCTGCAGGCGATCGTGTTCTCGGGCCTGACACCCGACCGGCTGCCGTCGGCGGCGGGGCTGTCGAATTTCGTGCGCATCACCGCCGGCGCGGTCGGCACCTCGCTGTTCACGACGCTGTGGGAGAACCGCGCCACGCTGCACCATGCGCAGCTCGCCGAGGCGATCAACGCGACCAACAACACGGCGACCCAGACGCTGGGCCAGCTCGCGGCCGGCGGCTTCAGCAGCGAGCAGGCGGCGGCGAACCTGAACCGCATGATCGACCAGCAGGCCTACACGATGGCGGTGACCGACGTGTTCTACATGTCGTCGTTGCTGTTCTTCGTGCTGATCGGGGTGATCTGGCTGGCGCGGCCCAAGCCCGGCGCCGGTGCGGGCGGCGGCGGGGCACACTGAGAGTTTCGTCTCACAGCCGCAGCGGCGCGGCGTAGCCGGTCATCTCGAGGTAGCCGGCGCCAACGCGTCGGCCGGTGGCATCGAGCAGCTCGCTCAGGCCTTCCCAGTAGATCGCGCCGGTGCTGGAGCGGCTGTCGAGTTCCTGATCGTCGAGCAGTGCGGCGACGCCGAAGCGGCCCGCCGGCGTCTCGATCTGCCATTGCACCGGGTAGCGCGCGCGCGAGGCCGAGCTCTCCCAGACGCGGCCCGGCACGAACCGGACCGCATCGGCACCGAAGGCGTGCACCGCCGCGCCCGCGCGCCGGAAGCTGCCGCCGGCGTAGACGCTGCCGCCGTCGGCGCGCCGCAGCCGGAACGCGGTCAAGGCGCTGCCGTCGTCCAGGTTCATGCCGATCCAGTCCCAGCCGACCGCCTGCGCCGGGACGAACGCGTCGCTCCATTCGTGGTCGAGCCAGGCGCGCCCCTGCACCGCGATCGGCTTGCCCTCGAGCGTCAGCGTGCCGCTGGCGGCGAGTTGCGGCTCGCTGTAATAGCGGCTGGTTTCGTCGGCGCCCGGGCCCTTTCTGGACAGGCCCGAGTCGCCCTGCAGCAGCACCGGCTGCGTCGCGTCGAGCCGCAGCGCCAGCGCGAAGCCGGCGCTGTCGCTGGCGACGCCGGCGGTGTAGCGGCTGCGGCGCGGGTCGGCGGCCAGCGGGGCGCGGCTCAGCGTCCAGTCGCGCAGGGTCAGGGCGGTGTCGTCGACGCTCGCCTGCGCGACGCCGAACCCGCTGCGCGCGATGCGCTGGTCGTGGCGCAGGCGGCGCCGTTCGAGATCGGTCAGCGCGGCGTGCGCAAACAGCAGCTGCGACGCCTCGAAGCGGCTCGCCGGCGCGCCCGTGATGCCGGTGGCCACGCGGAAGAACGTCAGCTGGAAGCCCCACTGCCGCGCGCCGGCCTGCAGGCTGCCGGTCAGGTACCACCACTCGGTGCGGGTCTGAAGGTGCGCCCCGAAATCGGCCGGGAACTGCAGCGCCGGCACGGCCGCGGCCTGCGCGCGTGCCAGTGCGGGCGCGGCCGCGAGGCCAAGAAGCAGCGAGCGTCGATGCATGGGGCGCGAGCATCGCACAGCGCCGCGCACCACGCGCTGCACGACAATGCGCTTCATGGCCAAACCCGTTCCCCGCCTGACGCCTGCGCAGATCGAGCGCGTGATCGCGACCGCGTGGAACGACCGCCCGCCGTTCAATGCGGTGCTGATCGAACACGGCCTGACCGAAGGCCAGCTGGTGCAGTTGCTCAAGCGGGCGTTGACACCGAATGCGTTCAAGGTCTGGACCGCTCGCGCCCGCGCGCGCTGACCTTTCGTTTCGGTCGGCATTGCCGCGGCGCTTGAGCCGACGCCGCCTTTGCCCTAGTCTGGCGGCGCGCCGCGCTGCGACGCAGGCGGCCACTCCGAACCAACACTCAAGGGAGACACCCGATGAACGACATTCGCAAGTCGACGCGCGCCTGGGGCGCCGCGACCGTGGCGGTCACCGCCGCGGTGCTCGCCGCGTGCGGCAGCATGCCCGGCGGCGGCAAGACCGGCATGAGCTTCTTCGTCACCAGCGCCGGGCCGGGCAAGGGCGCCGACCTCGGCGGCCTCGCGGGCGCCGACCAGCAGTGCCAGGCCCTGGCCAGCGCGGCCGGAGCGGGCAACCGCACCTGGCGCGCCTACCTGAGCCAGCAGCCGACCGCGAACGTGCCCGGCATCAACGCGCGCGACCGCATCGGCAAGGGCCCGTGGGTCAACGCCAAGGGCGTCGTGATCGCCAACGACGTGGCCCAGCTCCACGGCGCGAACAACCTCACCAAGCAGACGGCACTGACCGAGACCGGCGCCGTGATCAACGGCGCCGGCGACACGCCGAACATGCACGACATGCTGACCGGCTCGCAGCCCGACGGCAGCTTCATCGCCGGCAACGTCAACAGCACCTGCGGCAACTGGACGCAAAGCGGCGAAGGCTCGGCGATGCTCGGCCACAGCGACCGCACCGGCCTGGACGAGAGCGTGCCGGCCAAGTCCTGGAACTCGTCGCACCTGTCACGCGGCTGCAGCGCCGATGCGCTGAAGTCCACCGGCGGCGCCGGCCTGTTCTACTGCTTCGCGGCCGACTGACGCGAGGCGCCGCGTGGGGCCCGTGCCCGATGCGCCGGGCCGCTCGCGCGGCGTTCAGCGGCCGAGCAGGATCGCGGCGACCGCGAGCGCCGCCGGCACGGCCTGGACGAACAGGATCCTGATGCCGACGCTCGCCGCGCCGTACACGCCCGCGACAATCACGCAACCGAGGAAGAAGAGCTGCACCGGCTGTCCCGCGCTGCCCAGGCTCAGGCCCCAGATCAACCCGGCCGCGAGGAAGCCGTTGTACAGGCCCTGGTTCGCCGCGAGCACCTTGGAGGCCGCGGCGAACTCGGCGCTGTTGCCGAACACGCGCCGCCCATAAGGCTTGTCCCAGAGGAACATCTCGAGCACGACGATGTACAGGTGGATCGCGGCCACCAGCCCCACCAGCACGTTGGCAATCATCGGATGACCTTTCGACAGAGTGACCGGAGGTCTGCAAACACGATTGTGGCGCCAGAATCGCGGCTGCCCTGGAGCCACCCGCCATGACGATCGACGCGCCCCGGCCCGACTACCTCGCCGGATACCCCGCCGAGCTGCGCGCCCAGGCCCGCGAGCTGATCGCGCAGGGCCGGTTCGCCGAGCAGCTGCGGCGGCGCTACCCGGACCTGCACGAGGTGCGCACCGACGGCGCGCTCTACGACTACGTGAAGGTGTTGAAGAATCGTCATCTGCGCAGCGCCGAGCCGCTCGCCAAGGTCGTGTTCGACAACCGGCTGCAGGTGGTCGAGAACGCGCTGGGGACGCACACGACGATCACTCGCGTGCAGGGCAACCGGCTGAAGGCGAAGCGCGAGATCCGCATCGCCGGCGTGTTCCGCGCGCTGCCCGAGGCGTTCCTGAAGATGATCGTCGTGCACGAGCTCGCGCACCTGAAGCAGCGCGCGCACGACAAGGCCTTCTACGCGCTGTGCATGCACATGGAGCCGGACTATCACCAGCTCGAGTTCGACCTGCGCCTGAGCCTGATGCAGGCCGACGCGGGTGGCGAGCCGCTCTGGCCGGTCGGCGCCTGACGCCGACCGGCGCTCACCAGTCCTCCTTCACCGCCAGGGCCATCTGCCGGCCGGCCGCGTTGCGCGCCGCGAGCCAGGCCGTCAGCGTGCCGGCGACGATCACCGCGCCGCACAGTGCCGCCAGGCGCGCCCACGGCAGCAGCAGGTCCATGGTCCAGTGGAAGCTCTGCGGGTTCACGACCTTCACCAGCACGACGCTGACCGCCAGCCCCAGCAGCAGCCCGAGCAGGACGCCGGCGGCGGTCCAGACCGCGCCCTCGACCGCGACCACCGCGAGCACCTGCGCGCGCGTCAGGCCCAGGTGCGCGAGCAGGCCGAATTCCTTGCGGCGCGCCAGCACCTGCGCCGAGAAGCTCGCGGCGATGCCGAACAGCCCGATCGCGATCGCCACCGCCTGCAGCCAGTAGGTCACCGCGAAGCTGCGGTCGAAGATGTGCAGCGAGGTCGCGCGGATCTCGCCGCTCGATGCGAACTCGAGCAGCGCGCCGTCCAGCCCCGACGCGCTCGCGAGCGCGCGCAGCCCCTGCTGGATCGTCGCCGCGTCGGCGCCCGGTGCGAGCCACAGCGCGAGGTCGTTGATGCGGGTGTCGCCGCTGAGCCGCCGGTAGTCGCCGGCGTCGATCGCGACCGCGCCGTGCTGGCGCGCGTAGTCGCGCCAGACCCCGCGCACGAACACGCGTGGCCGGCCCGCCAGCGGCAGCGCAAGCGTCGTGCCGGGGCGCGCGCCGTACAGGTCGACCATCGCCTCGCTGACGTAGACCGCGGTCGCGCCGGGCGGCGCATCGACCAGTTCGCCGACCAGCGGCAGGCGCTTCGCCGGATCGGGCAGCGCGCGCGCGATCAGCGCCACCGGCGGCCGCGCGGCGTCGAGTTGCAGGCGCACGACGCGCTGCGATTCGGCGTGCAGAACGCCGGCGATCTGCAGCGCGCGCCCGGGCATCGCGGCCGGCAGCGTCGCCACGTCGCCGGCGCCGAGCGACGATGCGGCGCGCACGTAGAGATCGGCCGGCAGCACCGTGTCCAGCCACTGCGCGACCGACTCGCGAAAGCTCGCGACCATCACCGTCAACGCGACCGCCAGGCTCAGGCTCGCGACCACGCCGGCGACGGCGATTGTCGCGGTGTCGCGCTGGTGGCGCGCGCGCTCCACCGCCAGCAGCGTGAGCGCGTGGCGCGGCGGCGCGATGCCCTTCAGCAGCAGCGCGACGCTGGCCGGCACGCACGCGATGCCGCCGAGCAGCAGGCAGGCCACGCCCAGGTAGGCGGCGAGCGGAATGCCGGCGATCGGCGGCAGCAGCGCGAGCAGCACGCCGGCGAGCAGCAGCGCCGGGCCGAGCCACGCCGGCCCGGCCGGTGCCGTGCCCGCGCCCAGGCCCTTCAGTGCCTGCGCCGGGGCGAGCCGTTGCGCGTCGCGCGCCGGCAGCCAGCCGCCGACCATCGCGGCCGCGACGCCGAGGCCGGCGTAGACGAGCGCCGCGCCGGCGTCGAACTGCAGCGCCGGCGCGACGCCGGGAAAGTAACCGCCGCCGAGGTCGCCGGCGAGCAGGCGCAGCGCAAGCGCGGCCAGTGCGGTGCCGAGCGCCAGCCCGAGCACGCTGCCCAGCGCGCCCAGCAGTGCCGACTCGGCCAGCACCAGCGCGAGCCGCTCGCGCCCGCTCAGGCCGAGCACGCCGAGCAGCGCGAGTTGCGGCTGGCGTTTCGCGACCGACAGCGACAGGATCGAGAAGACCAGGAACGCACCGGTGAACAGTGCGACCAGCGCCAGCACCGTCAGGTTCACGCGGTAGGCGCGCGAGACGTTCGAGACCCGCTGCGCTGCCTCGTCGGGCGAGGCGGCGCGGATCTCCGGCGGCAGCGCGAGCTCGCGCAGTACCGCGGCGCGATCGGCGCCGGGGCGCAGCCGCACGTCGATGCGGCTGATGCGGCCGAGCCCGCCGAACACGGTCTGGGCGCCGGCGATGTCCATGACCGCGAGCGGCGCGCCCTCGGCGGCGATCTCGCCCTGCACGCGCAGGCTCGTGCTGCCGGTCGGCGTCTGCACGCGCAGCCGGTCGCCGGTGAGCCGGCGCCGCGCCTGCGCATTCAGGAACACCGCGTCCGGCGCCAGCACCGCGAAGCGGTCGGCACCCGCGGCCAGGCGCGGCATCAGCGCCGGCGCCAGCGGCGCCGCGACGAGCGCGTCGAGGCCGACGATCTTCAGCGCCACGCGCTCGCCGGTCGCGTCGAGCGCGTAGGTGTCGATCTCGATCACCGGGCTCGCGATCGCGACCTGCGGGTGGCGCGCGACCCGTTCGTAGAGCGCCTCGTCGAAGCCGCCGAGCGCGCCGCGCAGTTCGAAGTCCGGCGCACCGTTGACCGCACGCACCGCCGCGCTGAACTCGCTCAGCGCCGACTGGTTGATCAGCTGCACCGAGAACGCGAGCGCGACGCCGAGCGTCACCGCGAGCAGCGCCGCCAGGTTGCGCCACGGGTGGTGGAGCAGCTCCGGCCACGAGAGTTGCCGCAGCAGCGCGGGCAACAACGGGCGGGGGGTTGACACAGGGTGTCTCATGCCCCGCCTTCGATGATCCCTTGCGGCGTCAGCGTCAGCACGCGGTCGGCGCGCGCGGCGGCGGCACGCGAATGGGTCGCCAGCACGCAGGCCGCGCCTTCGCGCCGGACCTGCGCCGAGAGCAGGTCCATCACGCGCTCGGCGGTGGCCGGGTCGAGGTTGCCGGTCGGCTCGTCGGCGAGGATCAATGCGGGCCGGTGCACCAGCGCGCGCGCGATCGCGACGCGCTGCAGCTGGCCGCCCGACAGGGTCTGCGGCAGGCGGTCCTCGAACCCGCCCAGGCCGACGGCCGCGAGCACGGCGCGCACGCGCGCGTCGTCCGGCCGGCCCTGCAGCAGCAGCGGCAGCCCGACGTTGTGCGCGACGCTCAGGTGGGGCAGCACGTGGAAGGCCTGGAACACGAAGCCGAGACGCACGCGGCGGAACAACGCCTGCTGCGCTTCGGGCAGCGCGGTGATCTCGGTACCGGCGATGCGCACCGTTCCGCCATCGACACGGTCCAGACCGGCGATGCAGTTCAGCAGCGTCGACTTGCCGACGCCCGATTCGCCGAGGATCGCGACGAACTCGCCCGGCGCGACCCGCAGGTCCACCCGCTCGAACACGGGGCTGTCGCCGTAGCGCTTCGCGAGCGCGTCGACGTCGAGCAGCGGTGTCATGCGATCCGCAGGTCGGCGGCGAGCCGTGTCGCCAGCGCCACCACCTCGGCGCTCGCGTCGGCACGGTCGCAGGCGACGCGGTGGCGCTGCGGCATGCCGCGCAGCCAGGTGATCTGGCGCTTCGCGAGCTGGCGCGTCGCGGCGACGCCGCGCTCGGGCAGCTCGCTCAGGTCGCCGGCGACCAGCGCCTCCCAGGTCTGGCGGTAGCCGACGCAGCGCATCGACGGCAGGTCGGCGTTCAGGTCGCCGCGTTCGGCCAGGCGCCGCACTTCGTCGACCAGGCCGTCGGCCAGCATCTGGTGGAAGCGAGCCTCGATGCGAGCGTGCAGCCAGGCGCGGTCGTCGGGCTCGAGCGCGATCAGCGGCGGCAGCGCGCGCGCCGGCTTGTCGGTGTGGAACGACGACAGCGGCTGGCCGCTGACGCGGTAGACCTCGAGCGCGCGCTGGATGCGCTGCTGGTCGGCCGGCTTCAGCCGCGCCGCGGTGACCGGATCGACGCGCTGCAGCTCGCGGTACAGCGCGTGCAGGCCCTCGCGCTCGAGCTGCTGCGCGAGCGCCGCGCGCACGCCGCGATCGGCCGCGGGCATCGCGTCCAGGCCCTCGAACAGCGCCTTGAAGTACAGCATCGTGCCGCCGACCAGCAGCGGCAGCCGGCCGCGCGCGTTGATCTCGGCGATCAGGCGCTGCGCATCGCCGACGAAGCGCGCGGCCGAGTAAGCCTCGCTGGGCTCGATGATGTCGATCAGGTGGTGCGGCACGAGCGCGCGTTCCGCGGGCGTCGGCTTCGCGGTGCCGATGTCCATGCCGCGATAGACCAGCGCCGAGTCGACACTGACGATCTCGATCGGCCGCGTGCCCGCCCACGCGGCGGCGATCGCCAGCGCGGCCGCGGTCTTGCCCGAGGCGGTCGGCCCGGCGAGGCAGAGGTAGGGCGCGTTCACGCGGCCGGCTCCGGCACGGGTGCATGCGCCGGTGCGTCCCACGCCGCGGCGGGGTCGCCGTCGCGCTGCACCAGCGTCCACGCCACCACCGCGAGCAGCAGGCTGAAGACGCCGACGCCCAGCGTCACCGGCAGGGCCGAACGGTCCAGCACATGGCCGAGCCATAGGCCGATCAGGAACGCCGTGGCCATCATCGCAAAGCCCGACAGCGACGCCGCGGTGCCGGCCTTGTCGGGGAACGGACCGACCACGCCGGCCTGCCCGCAAGGCTGGTGGATGCCGTGGCCGACCGCATAGAGCAGCTGCGGCAGCACGATCGCCCAGATGCTGTCGACCCCCGCCAGACTCAGCGCCGCCATGCCGACGCCGCCGCCGAGCGAGCACAAAGCACCGCGCTTCGCGGTGCCGCGCAGCCCGTGCTTCAGCAGCAGCCGGCGACAGACCAGCGTGCCGACGATGTAGGCGAGCGAGCTCGCCGCCAGGATCAGCCCGTAGCCCAGGCGCGAAACGCCGCGCATGTTGATGAAGACGAACGACGAGCCGGCGAGCACGAAGAACAGGCCGCCCCAGGTGCAGCACAGCAGCAGGGCCCACGCGCGGAAGGTCGGGTGCGACAGCACCGCGCTCCAGTTGCGCAGCAGTTGCCGCGGCTGCGTCGCGCGCGGGTTGCGCCGCGCCAGCGTCTCGTCGAACTGGAGCGCGATGAAGGCGAGGGTGCCGGCGCCGAACACCGCGGTCGCGAGCATCGCGGCATGCCAGCTGAACCATTGCGCCAGCATGCCGCCGGTCAGCGGCGCCAGCATGCCGATCACGCCCAGACCGCCGAGCGCGCGCGACATCACGCGCGCCCCTTCGTGCGGCGCGAACAGGTCGCGCACGATCGAGCGGCCGCAGGTCACCGCGGCGGCGAGCGCCGCGCCCTGCAGTGCGCGCCAGGCGATCAGCGCCTCGATGCTCTGCGCCATCGCGCTGAGCACGCTCGCGACGGTATACAGCGCCATCCCGCCGAGCAGCACCGGGCGGCGGCCGAAGCGGTCCGACAGCGGGCCGCAGACGAGCTGCGCGACGCCGAAGCAGATGATCAGCGCCGACAGCGTCGCCTGCGCCGCGCCGACGCTCGCACCGAGTTCGCGCTGCAGCGTCGGCAGCGTCGGCAGGTACAGGTCGGTGCTGATCGGCTGCAACGCGAGCAGCAGCGTGATCGTCAGCACGATCACCACCGGGGTCATGCGTTCGCGCAAGGCGGGTGAGGTGGGCATTGGTGGAAGTGCGGCGGCTCAGCCTCTCAGAGCACGCCGGGATTCAGGCGCCACATCGCGAAGGTCAGTGCCGACGCGAACCCGACCCAGGCGAGGTACGGCAGCATCAGCGTGCCGGCGAGGGGTCGGATGCGCCAGAAGCTGCGCGCGGTCAGCGCCACCGCCGCCAGCAGCACCAGCACCTCGGCGAAGGCGGCGGCGCCGTTGTGCCAATGAAAGAACAGCCAGGTCCAGGCCGCGTTCAGCAGCAGTTGCGCGGCGTACCACTGCATGGCGGCGCGTGCGGCCGGCAGGCCGACCTGCCGCAGCACCAGCCACGCGGCCGCGCACATCATCGCGTACAGCAGGCTCCAGACCGGGCCGAACACCGCCGCCGGCGGCGCCCACGGCGGCTGCACGAGACTCGCGTAGTAGTCCCTTGCGTCGATCGAGGCGAACGCGCCGATCGCGGCCGTCAGCAGGGTCGCGGCGACCAGCAGCGCGAGCGCGAGTGCGGGCCCGTGCCGCGTCGGCGCGGAAGGCAGGTTGCCGGCGGTCATCGGCGCCGGCTCACGCGAAGGCTTCGTCGGCGCGCAGGTAGCGCCACTGCCCGGCCGGCAGGTCGCCGAGCATGACCTGGCCGATGCGCACCCGCTTCAGCCCCAGCACCTGCAGCCCGACGGCCTCGCACATGCGCCGGATCTGGCGCTTCTTGCCCTGCGTCAGCACGAAGCGCAGCTGGTCGTCGTTGACCCACTCGACGAGGGCCGGCCGCAGCGCCTCGCCGTCGAGCTCGAGGCCGTGGCGCAGCAGCGCGAGATCGCTCTCGGGGAGCCGCCGCCCGTCCGCCATCGCGACCCGCACGAGGTACTCCTTCTCGATCTCGCTGTCCTCGCCGATCAACTGCTTCGCGACGCGCCCGTCCTGCGTCAGCACCAGCAGGCCGACCGAATCGATGTCCAGGCGCCCGGCCGGCACCAGGCTCTTCAGGTGCTCGCGCAGGACGCGCGTGCCGGAGCGGTCGTCGCGCCACTGGTTCGCCGGCGTCACCAGCACCAGCGCGGGCTCGTAGCCGTCCTCGGCCTGACCCGACACGTACCCGACCGGCTTGTTGACGAGCACCGTGACGCGCTGCGCCTGCTGGAACTTCGCCTTCGCGTCGATCGTGATGCGCTGGTGCGGCAGCACGCGCGAGCCGAGTTCGCTGACGACCTGGTCGTCGACGCGCACGTAGCCCTTCGCGATCCATTCGTCGGCCTCGCGCCGCGACGCGATGCCGAGCTCGCTCATGCGCTTGGACAGGCGCAGGCTGCCGGGCGCGTGCTCGGCCGGCTCGAACCGATCGTCGTCGTCGCGCGCGTGCCGATCGTGGCGCGGGGCCGGGCGCGTGTCGCGCGGCGGCGGGCGCGGATCGAAGCGCGCCGGCGGGCGCGGCGGTGCGTCGCGCCGGTCGCGGGGCGGGTCGGCGCGCGGCGCTCCGCGTGGATCACGTGGATCACGCGGCGACGGCGCGCGTGGGTCGCGCGCAGGCTGGGGTGCCGGGCGCGGCTCGCGTCGCAGCGGCGAGCGGGATGCCGTGCGCGGATCGCTGCGCGCGCCGAAGGCGGTATTCGCAGGCCGCGGCGACGGGGTCGACGGTTCGCCACGGCGCGGCGCTGCCGCGGGGTTCTCGCCGCGTCGCGCGAAGCCCTCCGGCGGCCGGTCGCCGAAGCGCTGGCGCAACTGCTCCTGGTAGCGCGCCTCGCGTTCGGCGCGCAGCGCCTGCGCCTGCGCGAGCGTCGGTCGGGCCTTCACGCCGGCGCCGCTGCCACGCACCGGCGGGCGTTCCGGCGGCAACGGTGCGGCACCGGCTTTGCCGGGCTTCTTGAGTTTGATCGTGGCCATGCGCGATTGGAGCACGGTCGTGATTCCCGGGAGCGACAGGTGGGGGATCCCGATCCTGAGGGCAACGTTCGCGTGCCGCTCAGTGGACGGTCAGCATCCTGTACCGAACCGGCTCCGGCTCCGGCGCAGCTTAGGTCTCGGCGCCCAGCGTGTAGCCGACACCGCGCACGGTTCTGATGAGCTCGCTCCCCAGCTTGCGGCGCAGGTGGTGGATGTGCACTTCGAGCGGATTGCTGGCAATTTCGCCATCTCTGCCATGCAACACCTCCTCCAGCCGCTGGCGCGTCAGGACACGCCCCTTGCTGCGCAGCAGCGTCTCCAGGACCCAGAACTCCTTGTTCGTGAGCGGAACGAAACTGCCGTTGCGCGAGACGGTACGACTCGCGGGCACGACCCGCAGGTCACCATGCAGCAACTCCGCGGCCTGCCCGACCTGACGCCGACACCGGCGCAAGAGCGCACGCAGCCGCGCCGACAACTCGCCGACGTGCACCGGCTTGACCAGGAGGTCGTCGGCGCCCAGATCGAACAGGCGAATTCGGTCCTCGACCTGGTATCCCTCGGTGATGATCAGCACGGGCAGATCGAATCCGGACGCGCGCAGGCGAAGAAGCTTCGCTTCGCCTTCGCCATCCGGCGCGCCGAGCTCGAGCACCACGCAGCTGTACTCGCCGGCACGCAGCGCGGGCTCGGCCTCCGACCGTGCGACCACCCAGTGCATGCTCGCGCCGACGAGTCCCATCCAGGATCGCACGACGCCGGCCAGTCGCGCATCGTTGGCGATGAGGAGTATGTTCATGTCGCGCTACTTCACCGTCTCGTCGATCTCGATGCGCAGGTCATGCGTACCGACGAGGATCACCGGGCTCGAGCCACGCCGATCGCCTGGTTGGGGCGCGGCATTGCCGCTCTTGCTGATGCGCGCACTGACGATCACCTGCCGTGTCGATGACAGGCGGGTGGCCGGGCTCATGGCCAGGCTGTCGTCGAGCGTGAAGTCCAGCGGCAGATCGCCGGCCTTCTTGCGCAGAATCGCCAGCGGCATCTTGGAACCACTCGCTGCGCGCGCGTAGATGAACAGCGTGTCGTCGGGCGCCACGCCGGACTTCAGCGCGGCGGCGAGGCTCACACGACCGGTGACCACTTCACCGGTGGCGGCGGGTGCCGCAGGCGTTGTCAGGGCCGGCGGCGGCCGCGCGGCAGTGCCCTCGGCCACCGCGAGCGCTGGCAGACCGGCGCGCTCGCGCGCCTCGGCGATCGCGCCGCGCATCTGTCGGGCGAAGTCGCCGGCGGGGTCGGCGGCATTCGCGGCGCGCTCCCAATGGGCGATCGCCCCGGGGAAGTCGGATCGGTTGAATGCGAGGGTGCCTGCGAGCGCCAGGGCCTTGGCGTTTCCGGGGTCCAGCCGGAGCGCCTGCGCCACCAGCTTCTCGGGTTCGCCCTCCAGGGTCCGGCCCTGCGTCGAGGCCAGGCCATCGGCATAGTCGGCCAGCGCCTGAGCATCCTGCGGGCGCAGTTCGACCACCCGCCGGTAGGCCGGCAGCGCCTCGTCGAAACGGCCGCGAGCGGTGT
>JAYSLR010000146.1:0-1519 GCA_043725365.1 Rhizobacter sp.
CGTTCCTGTTGTGTCGCAACACCAAGAAAAGCAGGTCAGGAGGGCCGCAACGCGGATACGCGACTCAGCGCACCCCAGACTCGTGAAAGATCAGGGCTAAGGGACAGTCAGAAGCGGGCCTCGCCCCTAACGTGGGTGTCATGACAGGAGCAGGAAGCGGGCGCGCGGACCCAAACCGCGCACGATTCGTCGCGGCTGCGATCGTGACGGGTTTGATCGCGATCGGCGCAGTGGTCTCTGTCCTCGCCGATTCGGGGTCCGTGCTTCGAGATCTTGGCCTCGCAGCCGTCAGTGGTGGCCTAGTCGGCGGTGCGTTCGTGGCGATCGAATCGGTGCTGACCAGTGCTGCTGACGCCCGCTCGCGACACGAGTCGCTCCTCGCGCAGCTCTCTTCAACGGGTGACCTCAACGGGATTGATCTCAGCGAGGTCAACCTTTGCAACCTCTACCTCCCCGCAAAAGCGCTCGTGGCTGCCCGGCTCGTGCGGACGAAGCTCGACGGGGCGAAGCTCTACTTCAGCGACCTTCGGTACGCAGACATGAGGGGTGCGAGCCTCTGCGGGGCTGACCTCAGCGGGTCCTCGTTGGTGGGCGCCGACCTCCGCGGGGCAGACCTCTCATCAGCCATTCTTCGCGACGTCGACCTGAGCGAGACTCGTCTGGACGACGCGAATCTGCGGGGCGTCGTGCTGACCGAGGGCCGACTGCAGAACGCCCACCTTCAGCGAGCGGATCTCTCCGGGGCACTCATCTCGCAGTGTTACCTCCAGGGCGCGCAGATGGCGGACGCTCAGCTCTCGGACGCGGAGTTTCGAAAAAACGAGTTCGACGACTCGACGACTTGGCCACCGGGGCATGATTCTCAGGAGAGTGCGGCGGTCGAGCAGGAGGACTTCGCGTCGATGGATCTCGCGACGTATCTCGCGCTGCGATCGAGCCAGATTCGGGCACAAGAGCCGTAGGCACCCGGGCGGCCCCCGTGGCACGCCCGATCACACTCCTGCGCTCAGATGGCCGATCGAAGCCAGCGCTACTGCCGGGGTCCCTTACGAGCTTCCCTTCGTCGGGCCGCTTGCGCGTTGGCGGCCGAAGTGTGCTGTCCTCGATCCGACGTTGAGGTCACGTCGCGTCGAGTAGAGGCGGCGGGTAGCTCCTCCGCGGCGTTGGGTGAGGCCAGCGATGGCCGCTGTTGTACCTGTCGGCCATCTCCAGTACCCAGGTACGGACGGCACGCTGAAGCGCCCGGTCCTCTTCGGTCCGCAACGCTCGTACGGCGCCGACATCGTGTGCCGCCAACCCGCCGTCAGCTGTGGGGCTCGCCCATTCGATCGCCTCGGCGAGTGCGTCCCAGACGGTCAGGCCTGGGCGATAGCCGCGGCGAAGGTGATCGACAGCGGAGACGAGGTCGAGGAGCCAGGTGCCGCCCCTCGCAGGGAGGTCAATCGAGCAATCTGAGAATCCAGGATCGACGCGTGGCGACGCAGCGCATTCGCGAGGTCCCAATCGGGTTCGTCGAGCA
>JAYSLR010000147.1:0-1737 GCA_043725365.1 Rhizobacter sp.
TCGACGTTGTAGTCGAAGCTGGCGATCGTCTTGCCGTCGGCCTGCAGCGAGCCGTCCATCATCACCGAGCTGAAGCCCAGCTCGATCGCGCCCTTGCAGACCTCGGGGCTCTGCCCGTGATCCTGGTGCATCACCAGCGGGATGTGCGGCCACGATTCGACCGCAGCCTGGATCAGGTGCTTGATGAAGGGCTCGCCGGCGTACTTGCGTGCGCCCGCACTCGCCTGCAGGATCACCGGCGCGCCGACCTCGTCGGCCGCGCTCATCACGGCCTGGACCTGCTCGAGGTTGTTGACGTTGAACGCGGGGATGCCGTAGCCGTTCGCGGCGGCGTGATCCAGCAATTGACGCATCGAAACGATTGGCATGGCGGGCTCCTGAGGTCAGATCTGCGAGTGGCGTGAAATCACGCCGTAACGGGGCAAATTGTAGCGAGCGCACTAGCCCACGCGTTCGGCGCGGTAACCTTCGGCGCGCATCGCGGTCAGGATCTGCTCGATGTGCGCGACCCCGCGCGTCTGCACCACGACCTCGATCTGCGCCCGTTCCACCGACAGCGACGAGAACGCGCGCTGGTGCTGCACCTCGTCGATGTTGGCGCCGAGCCTGCCGAGCAGCGTGGCGACGTTCGCGAGCGCGCCCGGCACGTCGCGCACGTCCAGGCGCAGCCGCGCCAGGCGGCCCGACTTGACCATGCCGCGCTCGATAATCTCGGCCAGCACCAGCGGCTCGATGTTGCCGCCGCACAGGATCAGGCCTACGTTGCGACCCTGGAAGCGCGCGCCGTGCTTCATCAGCGCCGCCAGGCCGACCGCTCCGGCGCCCTCGACCACGGTCTTCTCGATCTCAAGCAGCATCAGGATCGCCTGCTCGATGTCGTCCTCGCCGACCAGCAGCACGTCGTCGACGAGGCTGCGGATCAGCGGCAGGGTCAGCGCGCCCGGCGACTTGACGGCGATGCCGTCGGCGATCGTCGCCTGCGCGCTTTCGCGCTGGCCGCCGTACTTCGCGTTCCAGGCCGCCGGGAAGCGTTCGGTCTGCACGCCGATCACCTCGATGTCGGGCCGCAGCGCGCGCGCCGCGGTCGCGACGCCGGCGATCAGGCCGCCGCCGCCGATCGCGACCACCAACGTGTCGATCTGCGGTTGCTGCGCCAGCATCTCCAGCGCGATCGTGCCCTGCCCCGCCATCACCGCGAGATCGTCGTACGGGTGCACCAGCGTCAGGCCGCGCTCGCGCGCGAGTTGCAGGCCGTGGGCGCGGGCGTCGTCGAAGGTGTCGCCCTCGAGCACGACCTCGGCACCGAAGCCGCGCGTGCGTTCCACCTTCACGGCCGGCGCGAAACGCGGCATCACGATCGTCGCCGGGATGCCCATGCGTTGCGCGTGGTACGCCACACCCTGCGCGTGGTTGCCGGCCGAGACCGCGAGAACGCCGCTGGCGCGCTCGGCCGCGGTCAACTGCGCCATCTTGCTGAGCGCGCCGCGCTCCTTGAACGAGGCGGTGAACTGCAGGTTCTCGAACTTCAGGAACACCTCGCAGCCGGCCAGCGCCGACAGGGTGCGCGAGGGCATGCAGGGCGTGTCGACGATCTCGCCGCGCAGCCGCTCGGCCGCAGCGCGGATGGTGTCGAGGGTCAGGCCGAGCGTCATCTCTTCAACCCACGCGGCAGACCTTCAGCATGTTCGTCCCGCCCGGGTGGCCCATCGGCTCGCCGCAGGTGATGGCGTAGGTGTC
>JAYSLR010000148.1:0-2613 GCA_043725365.1 Rhizobacter sp.
CACCGGCCGATGCCCGCGAGGGCGTCTCTCCACCCCAGCACCTTGAACCATACAAGCCCGCGCCGGGTACCGCCTGCCGCGACGCGCTGACGCATCCAAAAGGCGACCGACCACGAACGATCGCAAAGGGCCACCAGCGGACGCTCGCGTCAGCGCCGCGGTCGACGCGTCGCGGATGGTGCCGAGTGGGTTGGAGCGATTGACATGCTGAAGGTCGAAGGCGTCAACCAGTACTACGGCGGATCGCACATCCTGCGCAACGTCGGCTTCGAGGCCAGGGTCGGCGAGGTCACGGTGATCCTCGGTCGCAACGGCGTCGGCAAGACGACGCTGCTGAAGAGCCTGATGGGCGTGGTGCCGGTGAAGACCGGCACGATCCAGCTCGATGGTGCGAACATCACCCGAGACATGCCCTACGAGCGCGTGCGCCAGGGCGTGGGCTACGTGCCGCAGGGCCGCGAGATCTTCGGGCGCCTGACGGTGCAGGACAACCTGCGCATGGGCCTGGCCTACAAGAGCGGCAGCACGCCGATCCCGGCCGAGCTGTTCGAGCTGTTCCCGGTGCTCAAGCAGATGATCAACCGCCGCGGCGGCGATCTCTCCGGTGGCCAGCAGCAGCAGCTCGCGATCGCGCGTGCGCTGGCCGCGGGCCCGAAGCTGCTGATCCTGGACGAGCCGACCGAAGGCATCCAGCCCAGCATCATCAAGGACATCGGCCGCGTGATCCGCATGCTCGCCGACCGCGGCATGGCCGGCGGCCAGAAGATGGCGATCGTGCTGGTCGAGCAGTTCTACGACTTCGCCGCCGAGCTTGCCGACCAGTACCTCGTGATGGAGCGCGGCGAGATCATCCAGCGCGGCCGCGGCGACGCGATGGAGGCCGACGGCGTGCGCGCGCTGATGTCGATCTGAGCCCGGCGGTTCAGTACGCGATCTCGTAGCGGAAGCCCTTGAACGCGAGCACCGCGGCGCGCAGCTTGATCTGCTGCAGCACCAGGTCGGGCGTGACCTTGTCGCCCTCGTGCAGCACCTGGCCGTTGACGATCAGGATGCGGTCGGCCGCCTTCTTCGAGTACGCCGAGCCGCCGATGCTGAGCGCCGGCAGCTGGCGGCGGATGTCCTCGGGCAGTTCGGCCAGCGCGTAGACGCGCGCCTCGCCCGCGGCGACCGACGCGGCGACGGCCGGCTTCGCTCCGGCCTGGGCCATCGGGGCCGGCGCGGGTGCCGGCACCGGCGTGGCCGGAAGCGTCCGCCGGATCACCGGCAGCGGCTCGTCCTTCGCGGCCACGGCGGGGGCCGGGGCGGCGATCGTCGGCGCTGGTGCCACGGCGGCCGGCGCAGGCCGCGTCTCGACCGCGCCGCGCGAGCCGTCGCGCAGCACGAACCAGCCCAGCGCGAGCACCAGCAGCACGGCCAGTGCCGCGCTGACCATCCACGGCGCCGCCGCGGGCGCGCGCGCCGGCATCGGCGCCGCGGCGCCGCCGAGCACCGGTTGCGCGTGGATGCCGGGCACGTGGCCGCGCTCGCGTTCGGCATCGGCCTTTCGGAGGGCGTCGAGGATGTAGGACATGGTGGCCCGTGAGGTCAGCGCACCGCCGCGGCGGCGCGCAGGCGCGGCTCGTCGACACCGATGGCGCGGTTGAGTTGCATGAAGGTCGTCGGGCCGGCCAGCCCGTCCGGCTTGAGGCCCTGCGACAGCTGGAAGGCCGAGACCTGGGCCTTCCACGCCACGTCGGTCGTCACCGGCGGCTCGTGGTGCAGCATCGCGAGCTGGGCGCTGACCCAGCCCGCGCTCGCGCCCGAGTTCGCGTCGACGAGCTTGCCGGCGTAGTCGGGCGGTGCGCGCCAGAAGGTCGCGAACTCGCCGCGCCACAGCGTCGCCAGCGACAGCAGCGAGACCGTGCGCGTGGCGCTGCCGAAGCGCAGCGTCGCAGCGTCGTCGGTCAGGCCGGTGAGCAGCGCGTAGACCGGCCGATCCTTGTTGTCGCGCAGCGTCAGGATGCCGGGCCGGTCGAGCTGGCGGATCAGCGCGAGCGTGCTGTTCGCGGTGCGGAAGCACTGCACCTGGCGGCGTTGCGCGGCCGCGCACGGGTCGCCGTCGTCGAGGCTGAGCGCCCAGGCCGAGGCGAGCTCGCGCCAGGCGCCGTGCTCCTCGTGCGGCAGGCCCTCGAAGTCGGCCTGCAGGTCGGCCGCGGTCAGGAAGCTCGGTGCCGATGCCGCAACCGCCGTCGGGCGCGCCACACTTGCCGCGCCCGACGCCGGCGCGGCCACACGCGGCGCCGATGCGGCAGCGCGTGGTGGCGCGTCGCTGCGCCCGAGCAGGCTGATCAGCAGCGCGAGCGCGGCCGCTGCCGCGGCGGCCAGCGCCACCCAGGACCCGATCGCGCGCCGCGAGCCCGCCCGGCCGGGGCCCGACGCATCGGCGTCGCGGCCGAACACCTCGGCAGCGGCGCGGTCGACGATCGCGCGGTCGACTTGGCCGGTGCCGCTCGAATAGGCGCCGAGCAGCGCGCGGTCGCACAGCAGGTTGATGCGGCGCGGCACGCCGCGCGAGAGCTGGTGCACGCGCTGCATCGCCTTCGCGTCGAACGGCATCGCCACCGTCATGCCGGC
>JAYSLR010000149.1:0-2565 GCA_043725365.1 Rhizobacter sp.
CACCGGCCGATGCCCGCGAGGGCGTCTCTCCACCCCAGCACCTTGAACCATACAAGCCCGCGCCGGGTACCGCCTGCCGCGACGCGCCAACGCATCCAAAAGGCGACCGACCACGAACGGCAGCAACGGGCCGCCAGCGGACGCTCGCGTCACAGCAGCCTCGCATGCGCCGCGGGTCGCGCGCAGCGCAGTGGAGCAACTGAGATGAAGCATGGCGGGCTCGTCCCGGTGATCGCCGCGCTGGTGCTGCTGGCGCTGCCGCCGCTGCTCTCGCCCTACTTGCACGACCTGGTCGTGAAGATCGCGATCTACGCGGTGTTCGCGCTCAGCCTGGAGCTGCTGGTCGGCGTGACCGGGCTGGTGAGCCTGGGCCACGCGGCCTTCCTCGGCATCGGTGCCTACGTGACGGTGCTCGCCTCGGGAGACAGCGGCGGCTCGGTCGCGCGCATCCTGCCGCTGGCCGTGCTCGGCGCCGCGGCATACGCCCTCTTCGTCGGCGCGCTGAGCCTGCGCACCAAGGGCGTCTACTTCATCATGGTCACGCTCGCGTTCGCGCAGATGGCCTACTTCATGTTCCATGACACCAGGCTCGCCGGCGGCAGCGACGGCCTGTTCCTGTACGTGAAGCCGACGCTGGGCGCGCTGAGCCTGGACGACAAGCGCACGATGTACTACGCGACGATGCTCGCGCTCATCGGCAGCTACGCACTGCTCGCGCTGCTGCAGCGTTCGCGCTTCGGTCATGCGCTGGCCGGCATCCGTGTCAACGAGCAGCGCATGCGCGCGGCCGGCTACGCGACGTTCCAGTACAAGCTCGCCGCGTTCGTGATCGCCGGGGCGCTCGCCGGGCTGGCCGGCTTCCTGCTCGCGGTGAAGGACGGCGCGGTCAACCCCGAACTGCTGAGCTGGCACGAATCGGGCGCGGTGCTGCTGATGCTGATCCTGGGCGGCATCGGCCACCTGCGTGGTGCGGTGATCGGCGCGGTCGCGTTCACGCTGCTGAAGGAGTTGTTCCAGCTCGAGGCGCTGCTCGGGCCGCTGGCGAACCACTGGCAGATGACCCTGGGCTTCACGATCATCGCCTTCGTCGCGCTGCTGCCGAAGGGCCTGATCGGACTTCGCCAACGTCTTGCGGGGGCCGTGCATGGCTGAGACCCCGGCGCTGCTGCGCGCGCACACGCTGACGCGCCGCTTCGGCGGGCTCACGGCCGTCGACCAGGTGTCCCTGGACCTGCACATCGGCGAGGTCCACGCGGTGATCGGCACCAACGGCGCGGGCAAGTCGACGCTGATCAACATGCTGTCGGGCGAACTGCCAGCCAGCAGCGGGCGCATCGAGCTCGACGGGCAGGACATCGGCGCCTGGCCGCAGCCGAAGCGCGCCCGCTCGGGCATCGGCCGCAGCTACCAGCGCACGACGATCTTTCCGAGCTTTTCGGTGCTCGAGAACTGCCGCCTCTGCGCCCAGGCCGCGCAGCCGCGCGCCTGGGCGGTGTGGCAGGCGGCACAGCACTGCAAGCGCAGCCTCGGCGCGGCCCGCGAAGCGCTTGCCGCCGCCGGTCTCGCCGACCAGGCGCTGCGCCCGGCCGGGCTGCTCAGCCACGGCGGCCAGCGCCAGCTCGAGATCGCGATGTGCCTGGCCACGAAACCGCGCGTGCTGCTGCTCGACGAGCCGCTCGCCGGCATGGGCGCCGAAGAGACCGAGCGCATGCTCGCGCTGCTGACCGAGCTGAAGCGCAGCCATGCACTGCTGCTGGTCGAGCACGACATGGACGCGGTGTTCCGCATCGCCGACCGCATCACCGTGATGGTCAACGGCGCGGTGATCGCGAGCGACGCGCCGCAGCGCATCCGCACGAACCCGGACGTGCGGGCGGCGTACCTCGGCGAGGCCCACTGAGATGCAACCCCCACGCTCACTTTGTTCGCTGCCCCCCGAGGGGGCGCTCAGTACCTTCGGGGCGGCCGGGCGGTACTGAAATGCTCCGCCTCGACGCCATCCACACCTACTACGGCGACAGCCACACGCTGCGCGGCGTCAGCCTCGAGCTGCCCGCCGGCACCGCGCTCGGCCTGCTCGGGCGCAACGGCATGGGCAAGACGACGCTGATCCGTGCGCTGATGGGCTACGTGCCGATCGCGGCCGGCACGGTGCACTGGCATGGCCGCGAGATGACGAACGCGCCGCCCGAGCGCATGGCGCGGCTGGGCATCGGCTACGTGCCCGAGGGGCGCGGCATCTTCCCGAACCTGTCGGTGCGCGAGAACCTGGTGATGACGGCGCGCGCCGGCGTCGACGGCCAGAAGGACTGGACCTTCGAACGCGTGCTCGCCACCTTCCCGCGCCTGACCGAGCGCCTCAATCACGGCGGCCAGCAGCTCTCGGGCGGCGAGCAGCAGATGCTGGCGATCGGGCGCGCGCTGATGACGAACCCGCAGCTGCTGATCCTCGACGAGGCGACCGAAGGCCTGGCGCCGCTGATCGTCGCCGAGATCTGGCGCGTGATCGGCGCGATCCGCGCGACCGGCATCAGCACGCTGATCGTCGACCGCAACTACCGCGCG
>JAYSLR010000150.1:0-2653 GCA_043725365.1 Rhizobacter sp.
CTCGATGCAGGGCATGATGGGCTCGTACCTCGAGAAGAACCTGCAGACCTTCACCGAGATCCAGGCGCGGCTGGCCGAGCAGTCGAAGGGCCTGCTCGATCCGACCGCGCAGACGCCCGAGATGTGGTCGCAGTTCCTGAACGGCCAGGCCCCGGTGGTGCAGAACCTGATGGGCAACTATCTCGAGCAGTCGCGCAAGATGTTCACGCAGATGCAGGAGCAGATGGCCAAGCAGGCGGGTGCGCTGTTCCCCGGGATGCCGGGTTTCAAGGCGCCGAAACGCTGACGGGCGGCGCGTCGACGGGATCGGCGAAAATCGCCGCATGACCCAAGACACGCTCGTTCGCCCTGCCGGCACCGCCGCCCCCAAGATCGGATTCGTCTCGCTCGGCTGCCCGAAGGCGCTGACCGACTCGGAACTGATCCTCACACAGCTGCGCGCCGAGGGCTACGACACCTCGAAGACCTTTGCCGGCGCCGACCTGGTGATCGTCAACACCTGCGGCTTCATCGACGACGCGGTCAAGGAAAGCCTGGACACGATAGCCGAGGCGCTGGCCGAGAACGGCAAGGTCATCGTTACCGGCTGCCTCGGTGCGAAGGCCGGGGAGGGCGGTGGCAATCTCGTGCGCCAAATGCACCCCAGCGTGCTCGCGGTGACCGGCCCGCACGCGACCCACGAGGTGATGGACGCGGTCCATCGGCACAGCCCGAAACCGCACGACCCGTTCGTCGATCTCGTGCCGCCGCAGGGCGTGAAGCTGACGCCGCGCCACTACGCCTACCTGAAGGTCAGCGAGGGCTGCAACCACCGCTGCACGTTCTGCATCATCCCGAGCATGCGCGGCGACCTCGTCTCGCGGCCGATCGGCGACGTGCTCGGCGAGGCACGGCGCCTGTTCGAGGCCGGTGTCAGGGAACTGCTGGTGATCAGCCAGGACACCAGCGCCTACGGTGTCGACGTGAAGTTCCGCACCGGCTTCTGGGACGGCCGGCCGGTCAGGACGCACATGACCGACCTGTGCGAGAAGCTCGCCGAACTCGCCGCGAGGCACGGCGCGTGGGTCCGGCTGCACTACGTCTACCCGTACCCGCACGTCGACCAGATCCTGCCGCTGATGGCCAGCGGCGCGATCCTGCCGTACCTCGACGTGCCGTTCCAGCACTCGCACCCCGACGTGCTCAAGCGCATGAAGCGGCCGGCGAACGGCGAGAAGAACCTCGAGCGGCTGCAGCGCTGGCGCGAGGCTTGCCCGGAACTCGTGGTCCGCAGCACCTTCATCGCCGGCTTTCCGGGCGAGACCGAGGCCGAGTTCGAGCACCTGCTCGGCTTCATGCGCGAGGCGCAGATCGACCGCGCCGGCTGCTTTGCCTACTCGGCCGTCGACGGCGCGACCGCGAACGAGCTGCCCGGGATGCTGCCGATCGAGCTGCGCGAGGAGCGCCGCGCGCGCTTCATGGCGGTGGCGGAAGGCGTGTCGGCGGCCAAGCTGCAGCAGCGCGTCGGCGCGACGATGCAGGTGCTGGTCGATGCGGCGCCGGCGCTGGGCCGCAAGGGCGGCACGGGGCGCTCGTACGCCGACGCGCCCGAGATCGACGGCAGCGTGAAGCTGCTGCCGCCCGAGAAGGCATCGAAGACGCTGAAGGTCGGCGAGTTCACGCGCGTGAAGATCGTCGGCACGCAAGGGCACGATCTCGTCGGCGTGCCGATCTGAGCCCGGACGCCCGCCGCGCACCGGCGTAGAGTCGACGCCTCACTGCGAGGAGCCGCGATGCAGCAGGAATACGACGCGATCGTCATCGGCGCCGGCCAGGCCGGGCCATCGCTGGCGGCGCGCTTCGCCCAGGCCGGGCAGCGCGTCGCGCTCGTCGAGCGCGAGCACCTGGGCGGTACCTGCGTCAACGACGGCTGCATCCCGACCAAGACGCTCGTCGCCAGCGCCCGCGCCGCGCACGTCGCGCGGCATGCGGCCGAGTACGGCGTGCAGCTGGACGGGGCGGTGCGGGTCGACATGCGCGCGGTGAAGGCGCGCAAGGACGCGGTCGTGAACGAATCCATCGCCGGCCTGACGACCTGGCTGCAGGGCCTGCCGACGCTGACGCTCTACCGCGATCAGGCGCGCTTCGTCGCACCCGGCCGGGTGCGCGTCGGCGAGAACGAACTCAGCGCCCCGAAGATCTTCATCAACACCGGCGGCCGCCCGAGCGTGCCGGATTGGCCCGGCATCCACGACGTGCCGTACCTGACCAACACCACGATGATGGCGGTCGACGTCGTGCCCGCGCACCTGATCATCGTCGGCGGCAGCTACATCGGCCTGGAGATCGCGCAGATGTACCGGCGCTTCGGCAGTGCGGTCACGGTGATCGAGGCCGCGCCGCGCCTGATCGCACGCGAGGATGCCGAAGTGTCGGACGCGGTGCGTGCGCTGCTCGAAGCCGAAGGGATCACGGTCCACGTCGGCGCGGCCAAGCTCGCGATGGCGCGCGACGGGGCGGGCGTGCAGGTGAGCTTCGAGCTCGGCGGCGCGGCGCACGCCGCTGGCGGCAGCGCGCTGCTGCTCGCGGTCGGGCGCCGGCCGAACACCGAGGAGCTCGGCCTGGACGCGGCCGGCATCGCGGTCGACGCGCGCGGCTACATCGTCGTCGACGA
>JAYSLR010000151.1:0-2018 GCA_043725365.1 Rhizobacter sp.
TCTGTTCCTCTGTGAATTTGCTCTTCCTCATGTCCGCCATTCTCCTGGGTGGCGGACTCCTGCTACTTCAGGTTGGTATGGCTGGAAGGGGGCAGGTCAGACGCGCACCACCGCCACGACCATTGAGGCCCGGCCCGACCGGGCGGCCTGCCTCGGCGCGCTTCAGCGGCCGGCGATGTAGCGGTCGCGCAGCGCCTGCGTGCCGGCGCGGAACACGCCCAGGTCGCTGCCGACCGCGACGAAACTGGCACCCATCGCCATGTAGCGGCGCGCGTCGGCCTCGGCCGGCGCGAGGGTGCCGATCGGCTTGCCCGCCGCCTTGCCGGCGGCGAAGATCTGCGCCATCGCGGCCTGCACTTCCGCATGGCCCGCATGGCCGAGGTGGCCGAAGCCCGCAGCCAGGTCCGACGGGCCGATGAACAGGCCGTCGACGCCGTCGACGGCCGCGATCTCGGCGGCGGCCGCCACGCCCTTGCGGCTCTCGATCTGCACCATCACGCAGATCTGTTCGTTGATGCCCTCGAAGTAGCCGTCGATGCTGCCGAAGCGGTTGCTGCGCTGCGAGACCGAGACGCCGCGAAAGCCCTGCGGCGGATAGCGTGTCGCCGCGACCGCGCGCGTCGCCTCGTCGGCGCTCTCGATGAACGGGATCAGGAAGTTGTAGAAGCCGCCATCGAGCAGCCGCTTCAGCTCGACCGGGTTGTTCCACGACGGCCGCACCACCGGTGCGCTGACGCTGTCCTTCAGCGCCATCAGCTGCGGGATGAAGGTCGTGATGTCGTTCGGCGAATGCTCGCCATCGAGCAGCAGCCAGTCGAAACCGGCCACGCCGAGCACCTCGGTCGTGATCGGGTTCGCGAGCGAGCACCAGCAGCCGATCAGGGTCTTGCCGGCACGCAGGTCGGCGCGAAAGCGGTTCGGGAACGGCGTGTAAGGGGTCGGGTGGGTCATGGGCAGGTCCTCGTGATCATTCCGCCTTGATGCCGCCTTGCGCGACGACGCCGGCCCAGCGCTTGCGCTCGGCCTCGAAGAACGGCGCGAACTCGGCGGGCGACATCGTGTAGACCTCGGCGCCCTGCACCGTCAGGCGCGAGCGCACCTCGGGCGAGCGGATGATGCGGGTCAGCTCCGCCGCGAGCCGCGCGACCACCGCCGGCGGCGTCGCCGCCGGCACCAGCACGCCCTGCCAGGTGCCGGACTCGAAGCCCTTCACGCCCTGCTCGGCGATCGTCGGCACGTTCGCGAGCAGCGGCACGCGCGTGGCCTTCGACACGCCCAGCACATCAGCTTGCCCGACTGCACGAACGGCAGCGTCGCGAGCATGCCGTTCATCAGCACCTGGGTCTGGCCGGCGATCGTGTCGGTGATCGCCTGTGAGCCGCCCTTGTACGGGATGTATTCCCAGGTCGCACCGGTGGCCTTCTCGACCGCGACGCCGGCCAGGTGCGGCGCGCTGCCGATCGCGGTGACCGCGAAGTTCAGCTTGCTCGTGTGCGACAGCGCGACCAGTTCCTTCAGGTTGTTCGCCGGCACCGACGGGTGCACGACCAGCAGGTGCGGCGAGTAGGCGAGCATGCCCACGCCCTTCAAGTCCTTGCTCGGGTCGAACGGCAGCCTGGCATAGACCGAGGGCGTGATCGCGAGCGCGCCGACGTCGCACAGCAGGATCGTGTAGCCGTCGGCCGACGATTTCGCGACCAGGTCGGTGCCGGTGTTGCCGTTCGCGCCGGGCCGGTTCTCGACGATCACCGACGTCTTCAGCGCATCGGCCAGCGGGCCGCTGATGGCGCGCGCGATGATGTCCGACGAGCCGCCCGGCGTGTACGGCACGACGATGCGGATCGGCTTGCTCGGCCAGGCTTGCGCCTGCGCGGCGGGGTTCGCGAAGGCGGCCGCCAGCAGGGCGGCGGCGGCCATCGAGGTTCTGCGGTTCATGGATCGTGCTCCGAGCGGCGGTCGGTAGTCAGTCATCGTACAACTATCCTAGACGAGACCTGCCGCGGGGACAAGCCCCGTGC
>JAYSLR010000152.1:0-7444 GCA_043725365.1 Rhizobacter sp.
CACGCCGCGCACTGGGACTATGCCGGCCGCGGCGGCCCGGCGC
This sequence comes from Rhizobacter sp., assembly GCA_043725365.1. Classification (GTDB taxonomy): domain Bacteria; phylum Pseudomonadota; class Gammaproteobacteria; order Burkholderiales; family Burkholderiaceae_C; genus LMDS01. The sequence continues at coordinate 44 of JAYSLR010000152.1, forward strand.
AGTGGGGGCAGATGAACCCTGAATTCTCGAAGTGCTCGAGCGGCACGCGCCAGAGCCCGATCGACATCCGCGACGGCATCCGCGTCGAGCTCGAACCGGTGCAGTTCGACTACAAGCCGAGCGCGTTTCGCGTCATCGACAACGGCCACACGGTGCAGGTCAACGTGGCACCCGGCAACTCGATCGAGGTGATGGGCCGGCGCTACGAACTGGTGCAATTCCACTTTCACCGGCCGTCGGAGGAGCGCATCGACGGCAAGCAGTTCGACATGGTCGTGCACCTGGTGCACAAGGACCTCGAAGGCCGGCTCGCCGTCGTCGCGGTGCTGCTGGAGCGCGGCAGCGCGCAAGGGGTGGTGCAGAGCGTCTGGAACAACCTGCCGCTCGAGAAGGGCGAGGAACTCGCCGCCCGCACCCCGCTGGACCTGAACGAGCTGCTGCCCGCCGAGCGGCGCTACTTCACCTACATGGGCTCGCTGACGACACCGCCGTGCAGCGAGGGCGTGCTGTGGATGGTGATGAAGCAGCCGGTGCAGATCTCGGCCGAGCAGATCGGCATCTTCGCGCGCCTGTACCCGATGAACGCGCGGCCGATCCAGTCGGCGTCCGGTCGGCTGATCAAGGAATCGAACTGAGCGCCGCGCGGTGAGCGAACGCTAGACTGCGTGTTCCTTCATCGCAGGAGCGGGTCGTGGCGCTGTTTCTCGTCGGTCTGGTGCTGTTCCTGGGCATTCACTCGGTGGCGATCGTCGCCCCGGCCTGGCGCGATGCGCAGGCGGCGCGCAACGAGTGTGCGTGGAAGGGCCTGTATTCGGTGATCTCGATCGCCGGCTTCGCGCTGCTGGTCTACGGCTACGGCGTCGCACGCCAGACGCCGGTCGTGCTCTGGACGCCGCCGGCCGCGATGCGCCACCTCGCGCTGCTGCTGATGCTGCCGGTGTTCCCGCTGCTGCTCGCGGCCTACCTGCCGGGGCGCATCAAGAGCGCGGCCAGACACCCGATGCTGCTCGCGGTGAAGCTGTGGGCCGGCGCGCACCTGCTGGCCAACGGCACGCTGACGGACGTGATCCTGTTCGGCGCGTTCCTGGTCTGGGCCGTGCTCGACCGCATCGCGGTGAAGCGGCGCGCGCTGCCGCGCGCGATCCCGGGTGCGCCGCCGTCGGCGGCCCACGACGCGATCGCGCTGGTCGGCGGGCTCGCGATCTACGCCGCCTTCCTGGCCGGCGTCCACCGCTGGCTGATCGGCGTGTCGCCCCTCGGGTGAGGGCATGTAACGGGCTTGCGCCACGTCCTACAGGCGATTCGTGCCCGGCCCGACAGACCCGCTTTCGCTCGACGGCCACAGTGAATACATCGGCTCAGCCGGCGCACACGCGCGCCCGGCACGGTCGATGTCACTCCATTGCGAAGGAAGCAGCATGAACAAGGACCAGGTCAAGGGCCGCGTCGAGCAGGCCAAGGGCAGCGTCAAGGAAGCCGCCGGCAAGGTCGTCGGCAACAAGAAGCTCGAGGTCGAGGGCAAGATCGACCAGGCCGTCGGCAAGACCCAGGCGACCTACGGCGATCTGAAAGAGGGCGCGAAGGATGCGCTGAAGGATCGCGAGGAGGTGCGCCGCGAGGACATCCCGCGCGATCTGCCCTGAGCGATCAGGACCACAGCGATCGGGCGCATGCGCTCACGTCGATGATCGCGAGGCCGGGCGGCGCGGCGGGCGAGAGCCCGTCGTCGGTCGCGCCGGCCTTGTCGCCGATGGCCTCGAAGCAGTGCGCCAGCGCCGGCGGGATGAACCGCGTCAACGAACCGTAGAGATGCCGGTCGCCGTGACGCGCCTGTTGCGTCACGTGGAAGCGCTGCGGCACCAGCAGATGCAGGTGGCGGCGCGCGCGCGTCATCGCCACGTACAGCAGGCGGCGCTCCTCCTCGATCTCGACCGCGTTGCCGGTCGCCATGTCGGACGGAATGCAGCCGTCGACGGCGTTCAGCACGTACACCGCCTTCCATTCCTGACCCTTCGCGGAGTGGATCGTCGACAGGATCAGGTAGTCCTCGTCGCGCAGCGGCGGGCCCGATTCGTCGCTGGTTGCCTCGGGCGGATCCAGTGTCAGCTCGGTCAGGAAGTTCTCGCACGACGCGAAGCCCGGGGCCAGCCGTTCGAGCTGCGCCAGATCGGCCTCGCGCACTGCCGCGTCGTCGTGCAGGCGGCGCAGCTGCGGCACATACCAGCGGATCGCGAGCGTCAGCGCCTGCGGCCACGCCGCCACTTGCAGCGCGTCGAAGGCCTCGAGCCAGACCGGCCAGTCCGCCGCGGCGGCCGGGGGTGGCTTGAACGCATGCAGCGCGGTGCCCGCATCGGCGGCCCCGGCGATCGCATCGAGCGCGCGCTTCGCGCTGGCCGTGCCGATGCCCGGCACCAGTTGCGCCACGCGCAGGCCGGCCATCCGATGCCGCGGGTTGCGTGCCCAGCGCAGCACCGACAACACGTCCTTCACGTGCGCGGCCTCGAGAAACTTCAGGCCGCCGAACTTGACGAACGGGATGTTGCGCCGCGTCAGCTCCAGTTCCAGCGCCGCGCTGTGCTGAGCGCTGCGGAACAGTACCGCCTGGCCTTTCAGCGCGACACCCTCTTCGCGATGGCGCAGCACTTGGTCGGCGACCCACGCCGCCTGGGCCGATTCGTCCGCCACCGTGACCAGCGACGGCCGCTGCGCCGAGGCCGCGTCGCTCCACAGCCGCTTGCCGAAGCGCTGGGCAGCGAGCGCGATCACTTCGTTCGAGGCCTCGAGAATCGGTTGCGTCGAACGGTAGTTGCGCGCCAGCGTCACGATGCGCGCCGGCGGCGTGAAGCGGTCCGGGAATTCGAGGATGTTGCGCTGCTCGGCGGCGCGGAACGCGTAGATCGATTGCGCGTCGTCGCCGACCACCGTCAGGCCGCGGCCGTCGGGCCTGAGCGCGTGCAGGATCGCGGCCTGCAGCCGGTTCGTGTCCTGGTACTCGTCGACCAGCACGTGGTCGAAGCGTGCCGACACGTGCCGCGCCAGCGCCGGCTCGTCCAGCATCTGGGCCCAGTGCAGCAGCAGGTCGTCGTAGTCGAGAACGCACTGCGCCTGCTTCTCGGCCACATAGGCGCGAAACAGCTGCTTCAGCTCGGCTTCCCAGATCCGGCACCAGGGGTAGACGTTTTCCAGTACCTCGTCCAGCGGCTGCCGGCTGTTCAGCACGCGCGAGTAGATCGCGAGGCAGGTCGTCTTCAGCGGGAAACGGGCCTTCGTGTCCGCGAGCGTCAGTTCGTGTCGGGCCAGGCCCATCAGGTCCTCGGAGTCGGCGCGGTCCTGGATCGTGACGTTGTCGGGCAGGCCGATCCGGGCGGCGTACTCGCGCAGCAGACGCGCGCCGATGCCGTGGAAAGTACCGGCCCAGTGCAACTGCGGCGCGGGCTGCGTCGCCGCGAAGCCGAGGGCCTGGTGCAGCATGCGGCCGACGCGGCGCTGCATCTCCTGCGCAGCGCGCCGCGAGAAGGTCAGCAGCAGGATGCGCTGCGGGTCGGCGCCGGCGAGCACCAGCCGCGCGACGCGCGCGGCCAGCGTCATCGTCTTGCCGGTGCCCGCGCCGGCGATCACCAGCATCGGGCCGGCCAGCGCGTGCGGCGCACCGTCGCCCAGGCCGTGCTCGACCGCGCTGCGCTGCTGCTCGTTGAGCAGCGCGAACGGATCGGGGCGGGCCGCAGGGCTGCGGGTCAGGGCGGACATGGGCATACTGTAATTGCATCCAGGCCACCACTCCGAGGAACCGGTCCATGCCTGTTCTCGTCGGCACCGCGTCGTGGTCCAGCAAGACGCTGGTCGACAGCGGCCGCTTCTACCCGCCCGGCGTGAGCAGCGCCGAGGCGCGGCTGCGCTACTACGCGTCGCGCTTCCCGCTGGTCGAGGTCAATTCGAGCTACTACGCGATGCCCGGCGCCGCGACCGCGCAGCTCTGGGCCGAGCGCACGCCGAACGGTTTCGTGATGAACGTGAAGGCGTTCCGCCTGTTCACCGGCCACCCGACCTCGCCGACCGTGCTGCCCAAGGACATCCGGGCCGCGCTGCCGGTCTCGACGAAGGCGAACCTGTACTGGCACGATGTGCCGGCCGAGATCGTCGACGAGCTGTGGCGCCGTTTCATCGAGGCGCTCGTGCCGCTGCGCGCCTCGGGGCGGCTCGGGCTGGTGCATTTCCAGTTCGCACCCTGGCTGCTGCGCGATGCCGCCGGCCACGCGCAGGTGCGAGCCTGCGTCGAGCGCATGGCCGGCCACGGTGTCAGCGTCGAGTTCCGCCAGCGCAGCTGGTTCGACGGCGCGCACGCGATCGCGTCGACGCTGGCGTTCGAGCGTGAACTCGGCGTCGTGCACACCGTCGTCGACGGCCCGCAAGGCTTCGCCAACAGCGTGCCGGCGCTGTGGGAGGCCACGCACCCGGGGTTCGCGCTGGTGCGCCTGCACGGCCGCAATGCGCAGACCTGGAACGTCAAGGGCGCGCGCGATTCGTCCGAGCGCTTCAACTACGACTACGCCGAGGCCGAACTCGGCGAACTGGCGCAACGGGTCCGGCGGCTCGCCACGCAGGCCGTCGCGACGCACGTCGTCTTCAACAACAACATGGAAGACCAGGGCCAGCGCAATGCGGCGTCGCTGATGCGGCTGCTGGCCGGCTGACCGGCCGAGCGCTCAGGATTCGAGGGCGCGGCCCGCGGCCGTCCAGGCGTCGATGCCGCCCGCCAGCGGTCGCACGTTGCGAAAACCGCGCTCCAACAGCTTGCGCGCCGCGAGCACCGCCGAGGCGTCGTTCGGGCAGGCGCAGTAGACGACGATCAGCGCCTCCTTCGGGTGGGCCACCAGCTCCGGCGCGAGTTCGTCGCCCCGGTCCGCGATCGCCCCGGGAATGCGGCCGTCGTCGCGTGCGATCTTCGAGCGCACGTCGACGATCAGCGGGCGCTCGCCGCGGTCGAGCAGTTCGCCCAGCGAATCGACCGTCAGCCGCGCCATGCGCAGCTGCACGTTGAAACGGTGGCGCTGCCACCATTTCGCGATGACGAACAACGCGGCAGCGAGCGCGAGCAGCATCAGCCCCCACTTGCCGAACTGCGCCAGCGTGGCGACGATCTGCTCGATCGCCGGCGCGAAGAGCCAGCCCAGGGCCAGGCCGACGCCGACCCAGAGCAGCGCGCCGACGGCGTCGAACATCAGGAACGCGCTGCGCCGGATGTGCATCGCGCCGGCCAGCGCGGTCGCGACCGACGCGAAGCCGGGCACGAACTTCGCCACCAGCAGCGACGCCGGCCCGAAGCGCGTGTAGATCGACTCGGTCTGGCGCACGCAGCCATCGGGCGACAGCGAGATCCGGCACAGCGTGCGCAGCACGCGCCGGCCGTTCCAGCGACCGATCGCGTACCAGACGCTGTCGGCGATCACGCAGGCCACGACCGCGGTGCCGAGCAATGCCGGCAGGTTCGCCTGGCCGCGCGCGGCGAGCGCGCCGGTGACCATCAGCATCGGATAGCCCGGCACCGGTGCGCCGAGCTGCTGGACGAGGATGTTGATGAACACGAACAGCAGCCCGTAGTCGGCAATCAGGCGGATCAGGGTGTCCAAGGCGCACGCATGAGTTGATGAAGCCCGTGAGTGTCGCCGGGATCGGCGCCGGCCGCAGGACGTAAGCTCGGCGTATTCGCTTCCAGGAGAACCGCATGAAGATTCTGTTGCCCGTGGACGGATCGGAGGGGGCGCTCGAGGCCGTGCGGCACGCGCTGCGGCTGGTGCACGGCGGGCTGCGCGCCAGCTTCGTGCTCGCCAACGTCCAGGAGCCGGCCTCGCTGTACGAGGTCGTCGTGGCCCACGACGCCGAGGTGATCGAGCAGGTCAGCGAGGCCGCCGCCGCGCACTCGCTGGCGCCGGCGCAGGCCTTGCTGCGAATGGCCGGCGTCGAGTTCGAGACCGAGATCGGCCACGGCGACCCGGGCCACCTGCTGGTCGACATCGCCGAACGCTGTGCCTGCGATCTGGTGATCCTGGGCGCGCGCGGCCAGGACGTCTCGGGCAGCGGTGCGATCGGACCGGTCGCTCAGGCGGTGCTGCAGCACGCCCAGGCGGCGGTGATGGTGGTCAAGCGCGGCGAGGGCTGAAGCGCCTGCGTCCGACCCGCCGACGCATCCGGCTTCTCACCCATCACTTTCATTGACCTTCGCAGGTCTTTGTTTTTGAAGGAATTTTCATTCAGACAACTCTTCAAAATCGCCGCTAAGTCTTTGATTCCATTGATTTTTCTTGTCCAGATGGATTGACCGGCCTCAAACCATCCGCTAAAGTGGCGCAAAGTGCACTTTTCTGGATATTTGTGGCAAACATCGTGTTTCAAGGGCCCGCGGCCCTGACGTTGGACGGCAAGGGGCGAATCGCCGTGCCGGCACGTCACCGCGAGCTCCTGGCGGCGATGGGCGTCAACCAGCTGACCATTACGAAGCACCCCGAAGGCTCGTTGCTGATCTTCCCGCGCCCCGCGTGGGAGATGTTTCGCGACAAGGTCGCCGCGCTGCCGATGGAAGCGGCGGGCTGGAAGCGGGTATTCCTCGGCAACGCGATGGACGTCGACATCGACGCCTCCAGCCGCGTGCTGATCGCTCCCGAGTTGCGCGCGTCGGCCGGCCTGGTGCGCGATGTGATGCTGCTCGGCATGGGCAGCCACTTCGAGCTCTGGGACGCGCAGCGGCATGCCGAGCACGAATCGCGCGTGATGCAGTCCGAGATGCCCGAGTCGCTCAAGAGCTTCAGCTTCTGAGCGTTTTCGCACCGCCCCCTTTCGCACTTCGCACTTCTTTCGCTCCCGCCACCGTTCATGGACCTCCAGAGCGACCGTCCGCACACGACCGTGCTGCTGAACGAAGCGGTGGAGGCGCTCGTGACCACGCCCGATGGCGTGTACGTCGACGGCACCTACGGCCGGGGCGGGCATTCGCGCCTGCTGTTGTCGCGCCTGTCGCCGAAAGGAAGGCTGGTGGCCATCGACCGCGACCCGCACGCCATCGCGGCGGCAACGGAAGGCACAACGCGGGTTTCGGACCCGCGTTTTTCCATTCATCACACCAGCTTCGCGCACCTCGTGCCGACGTTGGCGGCACTGGGCATCGCCAAGGTCGACGGCCTGCTGCTGGATCTCGGCGTGTCGTCACCGCAGATCGACGATCCCGAACGCGGCTTCAGCTTCCGCTTCGACGGCCCGCTGGACATGCGCATGGACACCACCCGCGGCGAAAGCGCGGCAGATTTCCTGGCCCGCGCCGACGTGCGCCAAATGACGGAGGTGATACGTGACTATGGGGAAGAACGGTTTGCTCTACAGGTTGCAAAGGCGCTTGTTGCTCGGCGCGAA
>JAYSLR010000153.1:0-17165 GCA_043725365.1 Rhizobacter sp.
GCCGTTCTCGCTGGTGCTGGGCATGACCTACACCTACCTGCCGTTCATGATCCTGCCGCTGTACTCGAACCTCGCGAAGATGGACCTGCGCCTGCTCGAAGCGGCGAGCGACCTGGGCGCGACCGCGTGGGTCGCGTTCTGGAAGATCACCGTGCCGCTGTCGAAGGCCGGCATCATCGCCGGCTCGATGCTCGTGTTCATCCCCTGCGTCGGCGAGTACGTGATCCCCGAGCTGCTCGGCGGCCCGCAGACGCAGATGATCGGCCGCACGCTCTGGGACGAGTTCTTCAGCAACAACGACTGGCCGATGGCCTCGAGCGTCGCGGTCGTGATGGTGCTTCTTGTGATCGTGCCGCTGGCACTGTTCAACAAGTACCAGGCCGAGGCCGCGGAGCGGCACGCGTGAGCGCCGCCGCGATCAACCGCTGGTTCGGCCGCGGCTGGCTGTCGCTGGGCTACGCGTTCCTGTACCTGCCGATCGTCGCACTGGTGATCTTCTCGTTCAACGACTCGCCGGTTCCGAACCTCTGGCGCGGCTTCACGTTGAAGTGGTACGCCTCGCTCGGCAGCGACACCGAGATCATCGCCGGGCTGTGGCTGTCGCTGCGCATCGCGTTCTTCACCGCCTGCGCGTCGGTGGTGATCGGCACGCTCGCCGCGCTCGCGCTCGTCAAGCACGGCCGCTTTGTCGGCCGCACGCTGTTCTCGGGCATGCTGAGCGCACCGCTGGTGATGCCCGAGGTGATCATCGGGCTGTCGCTGCTGCTGATGCTGGTGGCGATGCAGAAGGCCTTCGGCTTCCCCGAGCGCGGCCTGGCGACGATCTGGCTCGGCCACCTGCTGCTCGGACTGGCCTACGCCGCGGTGGTCGTGCAGGCGCGGCTGAAGGACCTGAACCCGCAGCTCGAGGAGGCCGCGATGGACCTGGGCGCCCGGCCCTGGCAGGTGTTCTGGCTCGTCACCCTGCCGATGATCTCGCAGGCGCTGCTGTCGGCGTGGCTGCTGACGTTCACGCTGTCGCTCGACGACGTCGTGCTGTCGGCGTTCCTGTCCGGCCCCGGCGCGACGACGATGCCGCTGGTGATCTTCTCTCGCGCGCGTCTCGGCCTGAACCCGAGCGTGAACGCGATCGCGACGCTGACCGTGGCGCTGGTGTCGGTCGGCGTGGTCTGCGCGAGCCTGCTGATCGCGCGGCGCGAACGGCTGCGCGCCGCCGAGGTCGCCGCGGCAGCGCGCGCGGGTTGACGCGGTTGGCGGATCCCCTGCCCTCTGGCGCCGGCACGCCGGGTGAGCACGCCGCACGGCACGCGCCCTGGCTGTCGTTCCTGTGCCTGGCCGCGAGCATGGCGCTGGTCGGCAGCTACGTCGGGCTGTCGAAGCTGCTGGTCGTGGTGTTCCCGATCTTCCTGCTGGCGTTCCTGCGCTTCGGCATCGCGGCGCTCGCGATGGCGGGATGGGTGCGGCGCGGGCCGCAGGAGGCGCGGCTGAGCCGGCACGACCGTGGCCTGCTGTTCCTCGAATCGTTCTTCGGCAACTTCCTGTTCTCGATCTGCATGCTGTTCGGCGTCTCGATGAGCTCGGCGCTGGCGGCCGGCGTGATCATGGCGGGCATCCCGGCGGCCGTCGCGCTGCTGTCGCGCCTCTTCCTGAAGGAGCGCATCGCGCGGCGCACGCTGGCCGGCATCGCCTGCGCGGTCGGCGGCATTGCGCTGGTGTCGTTCACGAAGAACGCCGAATCGGCGAACCCCAGCTCGCTGCTCGGCAACCTGCTGCTGGTCAGCGCAGTGCTGTGCGAGGCGAGCTACGTGGTGATCGGCAAGAAACTCACCGGCAACGTCGGACCGAAACGCATCAGCGCGCTCATCAACCTGTGGGGGCTTGCGCTGGTCACGCCGTTCGGCGTGTGGCAGGCGCTGCGCTTCGATTTCGGCGGCGTGGCCGCCGGGTCGTGGTGGCTGCTCGGGTTCTACTCGATCGCCGCCAGCATGGTCACGGTCTGGCTGTGGATGACCGGGCTCAGGCATGTGCCCGCATCGTCGGCCGGCATCTTCACGGTGCTGCTGCCGGTCAGTGCCGCAGCGGTCGGGGTTCTGTTCCTCGGCGAGCGTTTCAGCGCGGCGCAGGCCGCGGCGTTCGCGCTGGCACTGGCCGGTGTCGTTCTGGCGACCTGGCCCGCGCGGGTCGTGCCACCCGGCTGAGCCAGCTCACGCCAGCACGTTGGCGCCCTCGCGCGCCAGCCGGCTGACCTCGGCCGGCGACGCCTGCTTGAGCCGGTGATCCGACCACACCTGGCGCCAGCGGCGCGCGCCAGCCAGGCCGTTGCGCAGCCCGATCAGGTGCCGCGACGCATGCGACCAGGGCTCGCCCGCAGCGACGATGCGCTGCATGTACTCGACCATCTGCGCCTCGACGGCGTCGCGCTCGCGCTCGCCGGGCGCGTCACCGAAGAAGCGCGCGTCCCAGTCCGACATCAGCCACGGGTGGTGGTACGGTTCCCGGCCGAGCATCACGCCGTCGACGTGCTCGAGCTGCTCGGCGATCTGCGCGTTCGTCTTGATGCCGCCGTTCAGCACGATCGTCAGCGCCGGGAACTCGCGCTTGAGCCGGTGCACGAGTTCGTAGCGCAATGGCGGCAGTTCGCGGTTCTCCTTCGGGCTCAGGCCCTTCAGCCAGGCGTTGCGCGCATGCACGATGAAGACCTCGCAGCCAGCCGCCGCGACCGTGCCGACGAAGTCGCGCACGAACTCGTAGCGCTCGACCTTGTCGATGCCAATGCGATGCTTCACCGTCACCGGCAGCGCGCAGGCATCGCGCATCGCCTTCACGCAATCGGCGACGAGCAAGGGCTCGGCCATCAGGCAGGCGCCGAACGAGCCGCGCTGCACGCGCTCGCTCGGGCAGCCGCAGTTCAGGTTGACCTCGTCGTAGCCCCATTGCTCGGCGAGCCGCGCGCAGCGCGCCAGGTCGGCCGGCTCGCTGCCGCCAAGCTGCAGCGCGAGCGGGTGTTCCTCGGGGTTGAAGTCCAGGTGCCGCGGCACGTCGCCGTGCAGCAGGGCGCCGGTCGTCACCATCTCGGTGTACAGGCGGGTGCGGCGCGTCAGCAGGCGATGGAAGTAGCGGCAGTGGCGGTCGGTCCAGTCCATCATCGGGGCCACGGACAGTCTCCACGCAGACCCGTTCGCTTTGTCGGTGCATTTCACGTTAAGAACCACTGATCAATCATCGGTCGTGTGCACGCGACCGTGCACACGAAACGGCCCGGCGGGTGCACGCGCGCCTGGATTGTCCCAGGCCTGACGGGTCAACGGGCGCGCGCCGCCGATCGACGGTCGCTTTGCGCGCAACCGCGATTCGCGCGTTCGCCTCCTAGGGCCGTTCCGATGCGTCGAAATCGAGCTCGACCTCGGCGCCGTTCGGGTCGTGGCAGAACAGCGCCGGCATCCCGCTGTACGCTGGCGACGCTCGTCGGCGGCGACGAAAGCCGGGCGTTTCATCGTCATGTGACGCTGATCGCGCGGGCCTGGGGGCCGCGCGCCGTGACGGTCGGCGAGTCCATTCCGAAGCGCAATCACATGAATGTGCTTGACGAGTTGTGCGTGCCGGGTTCTCGGGCGCATGCCTTGGTACCGCGCTTGCTCGGGTTGGACTGATCCGCGTGTCCGTGACAGGGGAAGGCTTGGTAAGGTGCTGCACCGGACATCGGTCAAAGGCTGCTGTGAGAAGCCAATGCGACCCCCGGACTGGCGTTTACCCTGGAGAATTTGCTCCCCGCCTCACGCTTGACGGCCTGTACGTTGCCCTAAGGATTGACAGCCGGGCGGCTTCAGTCCAGCATGTAACGCTGAGAAACAAGACGGTATACCGTGAGAATCGTTGCCTTATGCGAAGGCGACGGTTCGGTCTGGACATTCCGTCCACTTGACTCGACTAGGGAGATCTTCATGACCACTGCCCAATGGCCCACTCCGCGCGAGTTTTCAGCTCGCTTGGCCCGTGCCGCTGTAACCACGGCGGCGTTGTGCTGCGCAACGACGACCGCGTTGGCCGCAAGTGCGCAGGACCTGATTGGCAACGTCACATCGGTGCCAATCGACGCGGTTTCTTCGAGCCGCGACTCACTCACCACGTTTGTCGCCTACAGAGTCAGGGTGACAAACCGCGGAACGAGCACCGCCAACACAGTCGTCTTCAGCGGGCAGACATCCGTGACTGGAGTGACTGGCTACGCTGCCACCTACGGGACCTCCAGCAGTATCCTGTGCGGCGGAAGTGGACCCACAGTGACCTGTAACCTGGGGCAAATCAAGGGTCTGGCAAATTCCGGCGATTTCGTTGTCGTGTTCAGTGTGCCGAACCTCCCTGCCGACACGACGGGGGCAGGGATCAAGTTTGTTTCGTCGATTTCCTTCTCGGTGAACGACACTAGCGGCAGCACCAACAATGCGATCGTCCAACCGATTCCCGACGTCAACACGTCAATCGTCACTACCGACGATCCACAGATCTACAAGCAGATTGGCAGCGCCCTTCCGACGGGACTGGGCAGGTTCTTCACCGGCAAAGGCCAATCCGTGAGCTTGGATGGCGGCATCACGCAGCAAGTGCTCGGGCTCCCCGGAACCTCGGATCAGCACCACACCACGACCGTCGCCGTGCCGTCGACGTCTGCCTTGTTCACGAACAATACGATCACCGAGACCGGCGCGCTGGTCACCGTGGCCGGCTGCGATCCCAGCGATCCCAAGTATTTCTGTTACGGGCTCACGACGCAGCTGTCGATACGGAATGCTATCGACGACACCAAGGCAACGTTCCCCGCCCCCTACCTGACATTCACACTGATCCAGGATGCCCTGTCGGTAGCCCTTAAGCCCAACACCAAGCTCAAGGACGTTCGGATCTTCTATACACCAGACGGGGCAATCAGTCCGATTTTGCTGACGCCCTGCAGCACCACCACCAGCGGCTCGCCGTCATTTGACGTCCCGTGTGTCGACGGTCGCGTGGAGTTTGGCACGAAGGGAAAGAACATACCCTCCGGACTGGAAGGTACCCGCGTCTACATCATTCGGGCCGTCGACAACGGCAAGTTCACGATGTAGGGCACTGTGCCCGCGGTGACCGCGACCCGAGGCGCCGCGCCGGTGCCGCTCAACGAGCGACGCGCGCCTCGAGACGCGCGGCCGACACGATGTCTCCCTTCGACACATAAAGCGCGATAGCCTCATTGCTGATCGTACGGGTCTCGACGAGGCGACCAGCGCAGCGCAGCACCTCGCCGAGTTCGGCCAAGGTGTCGGCGCGGCAGATCGGGTCCTCGGTCTGTTGCGCCAGTTGCAGCGCCGCTCTGGCCATCGCTTCGGCTCCCTCCAGGTCGCCCTGACGCGCGACAATCGGCGCCCTGATGCTTCGCCACAGGATCTGCGCATCGACGTCATCCTCGGCCGCCGCAGCCTCGGCCATCTTCGACAGCACGAGGGCCTCATCGTCACGGCCCTGGTCGCGCACGATGCGCGACAGCAGCGCGGCCACATTCGACAAGAAGTACGTCTCGCCGATGCCGGACAGGTAATCGCAATCGGCCCGCACCTCGCGCTCGGCACCCGCCAGATCCCCGGCCAGCAGTTCGACACGTGCGAGAGGTATTGCAGTGGCCGCGGCGCGCACGCCCTGCCCCAGATCGCGGACCAGGGCACGGCCTCGTTTGCACAGCGATCGGGCAACCTCGAACTCGCCATTCATCGCCCGCAATTGCGCCAGCGTACAGACAACGCTGCTCTCGACCATGCGCTCGCCGATTCCGTCGGCGAGAATCCGCTCGCACTGCTCGATCGCCTCGGCCACCGGCGTGCTTCCGAACAGTGCACTGCTCGTCAGTCCCATCGTGGCACGTGCGACAAGCCGGTCGCTGCCGGCCAGCCGGGCATGCCGGACGAGCCGTTCTGCCGCCTCGGCCACTTGTCCGTAGCGACCTGCCACCCCGTGGACGATGCCAATGAGCCGCCATGCGTTTGCGAGTTCATTGTGGGCGTCAAGGGGTCCGAGCAGCGCAATCGCCTCCTGCGCGACGCGCAGTGTCTCCGAGCTCCAGTCGCCCGGCTCGGCGCTGTACAGGCGCACCAGCATGCGCACCAGTCGCGCGCCCTCTCGCAGGCGCTGATCGCCGATCTTGGTGGCCGACGCGATCGCTCCGTCGAGAACGACAACCGCCTGGGCAAAGTCGCCCAGTTCCATCAATGCCTCGCCGAGTTCGGGCAGCAGGGCCTGTCGAACCACATCATGTTCCGGCAGCAGCGCGATGGCGCGCCGGAACAGGATCGAGGAGGCGTTCATGTCGCCACGCGCGAACGCGCGTCGACCGGCGCGCGACAGGCGTCCGGCCGCGTCCTTGCCGATGGCGATGCCGCGCTCGTCCAGCGGGCCAAGCTCCGATAGGTAGCGGTGTGCCTGCTCGAGGTGATAGCCAAGGATTTCCTCGAACTCGAGGCCGCGGTCGCGCTCCGCATTGACTCGGTCCGCCCAGTTCACGAACTCGGCGTGCAGGGTCGCGCGCGCGCGCTTGAGCAAGCTGTTGTAGACGGTTTCGCGCACCAGATGGTGGTCGAATCGATAGCGGATCTCGGTCTGCCCGGGCACTGGCACTGACCGAATGAACTGTTTGCTGGCAAGCGCGTCCAGGTGCTTGTCGATACCGGGACGGACCGCCGCGGGCGCGAGCGCCTCGACTGCTGGTCGGGCAAATTCGAGGCCGATGACCGAGGCCGGATCGACCGCCGCACGCTCTTCACGGCGCAGCCTGTCCAAGCGCGCCTCGAGCAGCGCCTGAATGGTCGGCGGGACGGCAATATCGCCTTGTGCTTCCGATCTCAACCAGCGCCCATCGACGAGCCGAACATCGCCGCTGTCGATCAGCATCGAGAGCATCTGCTCGACGTACAGCGGATTGCCCTCGGCGGATCGGACGATGCGATCGACCACCTCGACGGGCAGCCCCACGGCGCCGAGCAGATTGGCCACCACCTGCGCCGCGGCCTCGTCGCTGAGGGGCCGCAAGATCAGCCGGATCGCACCATCGCGGATCCCCCACTGCGGGCGCTCTTCGATCAGGTCGTGGCGCGTGGTCGCGAGCAGCAGGATCGGTGCACTGGTGGCAGCGTCGAGGACGTGCTCGATCAGGTCCAGGAACGCCGGATCGGCCCAGTGGATGTCGTCCAGCAGGGCCACGACCGGACGGTCCGCTGCCAGGCCTTCCAGAAACTTGCGCGCCCCCCAGTACAACTCGATCAACGGAAACTGCGTCGACAGCAATCCCACAGCAGAGGCCAGCCGGTCGGCGACATCGGCATCGGCAACAACGTTGCGGATCTTCGCGCGCGCAGTCTCCGGCGAATCGTCGGCGCGGATGTTCGCCACTTCGGTGAGCATGCCGCGCAGCGGCCAGAAGGTAACGCCTTCCCCATACGGCAGGCAGCGCCCGCGCAGCACGCGCGCGCCGCCTGCGACCCGCTCCAGCACCTCGTGAACCAGCCGTGACTTGCCGACACCGGCGTCACCGACAATCGTGGCCAGGCGCGGTGCACAGCGGTCGCAGACCTCGCGATACAGTGCCTCGAGGGCTGCGAGTTCAGCCTCGCGACCAACGACCGGTGTGTCGCGGCGCCTGACGTTTCCGTCGAGGCCGGGCGCTGACACCAACCGATAGGCTGGTACCCGCTGCGCCTTGCCCTTGAGCTCGAGTGGCTCGACGGCCTCGACCTCGACCGCGTCGCGCACCAGCCGGTACGTGACCTCGCCGAGATAGATCTGGTTCTCCGGCGCCGCCTGCTCGAGGCGCGCTGCGACGTTCACGGCGTCGCCGGTGGCGAGCTTCTGGTCGACCGTCGGATCGTCGTTGGCCACGACCTCGCCGGTGTTGACGCCGGTGCGGTTGGCCAGCGCGACGCCGTAGCGCTGCATCAGGTCGGCATTGACACCGGTCAGCGCCGCCTGCATCCCGATGGCTGCGCGCACGGCGCGCAAGGCGTCGTCCTCGTGGGCGCGCGGCAGCCCGAACACCGCCATGATCGCGTCGCCGATGTACTTCTCGATCTTGCCGCCATGGCGCGTGATCTCGGCTGCCATCGCGGTGAAATAGCGGTCGGTGACCTCGCGCATCGCCTCGGGGTCGAGGCGTTCGGTCAGCGCGGTCGAGCCCTTCAGGTCGGAGAACACGATCGTGACGGTCTTGCGAACCTCGTGCGCGGGCAATGCCGGTGCCGCAGGTGCCTGCGGCACGAGCGGTGTACCGCAATACCCGCAGAGCCTGAACTTCGGGGGGTTCTCCTCCCCGCAACCCGGGCACTTGATCATGGAGCAAGTCTACCCGCTGGTATGCAGGCTGGTACTGCCCCGGCGACCGCACTGGCCATTCACATTCAACCAGCAGCCGAGGCCCGCTAAGCTGCCGACATGAGACGTCTTCGACGATCGCCCTGGCGCGTGAGCCTCGCCGCGCTCGCATTGCTGGCGAGTGCCTGCGCCACGCAGCCGCCCGCACTCGACGACTCCGCGCTGCCACGCCTGCGGCAGGCCCGTTTCATCCTGCTCGGCGAGGTGCACGACAACGCGGCCCAGCACCGGCTGCGCGCCGCATTGCTCGACCAGCTGCTGGCCGACGGCCGGCCGACGACCGTCGTGTTCGAGCAGATGGCGCGCGCCGCGGATGCCGCGATCGCCGCCGCGCCGCGCGATGCCGAAGCGATCGCCGACGCCGGTCGGCTCGATCGCCGCGGCTGGGGCTGGCCTTTGCACAAGCCGCTGATCGAAGCCGCGCTCCGCGCTTCGGCCCGCATCGAGGGCGGCAATCTCGAAACCGACGAGGTCCGCGCCATCGTGCGCACCGGCCCGTCGGCCGTGCCCACCGACCTGCACCCACTGCTGGCCGACACGCACTGGGGCACCGATCCGCAGCAGGCACTCGAACGCGAGATCGACGCCGGCCATTGCCATGCCCTGCCCGCTGCGCAGTGGCCGGCGATGGCCTTGGCGCAGCGTGCCCGCGACGCGGCGATGGCGCAGGCGCTGCTCGACGCAGCGGCCTCCGGCGGCCGTGCCGTGCTGATCGCCGGCAACGGCCATGTACAGCTCGATCTGGGCGTGCCCCGGTACCTGCGCGCCGCGGGCGTGCCTGCCTCGCAGATCGTCGCGATCGGCTACCTTGAAGAGGCCGATCGCGACGCGCCGTACGACCTCGTGCGCGTCACCGAGCGCGCGCCGCGCGCCGACCCGTGTGCCGCGTTCGCCCGATGATGACGGCCGTCAGCTGCGCGCCGCCGCCGACGCGATGCCGCTGACGAAGCGCGGCCAGAGCTCGGTCGGCAGGTCGTGGCCCATGCCGGCGATCAGGTCGAGTTCGGCGCCGGCGATCTTGGCGGCCAGGTCCCGGCCCGCCGCCACCGGCACCAGCGGGTCGGCCTGGCCGTGGATGATCTGGGTCGGCACCTTGATCTGCGCCAGCAGCTTCGAGCGGTTGCCGTCGGCCGCGATCGCGACCATCTGACGCGCCGTCCCCGCAGGTCGATACGAGCGGCGCACCGACTTGCCCAGGCGCTCCTGCAGATAGGCCTCGGGCGCGGGGTAGGCGGGGCTGCCGATCAGCCGGTAGAGCTTGACGTAGTGGTCGATCACGCTCTGCACGTCGCCCGGATCGACGGGGCGCGAGATCAGTGCGCTGCGCACCTTCAGCGTCGGCCCAGGCAGGCGACGCGAGCCGCTGCTGGTCATGATCAGCGTCAGGCTCTTGACGCGCCGGGGATGCCGCACCGCGAGCTGCTGCGCGATCATGCCGCCCATCGAGGCGCCACCGATGTGCGCCGCCGGGATGCCCAGCGCGTCGAGCAGGCCGGCGGTGTCGTCGGCCATGTCGGCCACGGTGTACGGTGCGCGGATCTTCAGGCCGAGCCCATGCCGGATCGAATCCAGCGCCAGGTTGGGCACGCCGAACTGATCGAAGCGCTGGCTCAGGCCGATGTCGCGGTTGTCGAAGCGAATCACGCGGAAGCCGCGCGCCACCAGCATCGCGACGAAATCGGGGTTCCAGGCCACGAGCTGCATGCCCAGGCCCATGATCAGCACGAGCGGCTCGCCACGGGGCGAGCCGTGATCTTCGACTTCGAGAGCGATGCCGTTGGCGGCGATCTGCATGGTCAGAACCGCTGCGCGCCGGTGGGCTCGAGCGCGCGGCGCCCATTGGCCTCGTGCCGGAACTGCGAGATCGCCTGGTAGATGATGCGCCGGCAGCGGTTCACGCCGCCCAGCGGCTGGTGCTCGGGCACGCTGTGCCAGGGCGAGTACGACAAGTCCTCGGCGAACTGCAACTGCGCGGGCGAATCGAAGGTCTGCGCCGGGATGTGCAAGGCCGCGACCTTGCGCCACGGCGCGTGCGCCGGCTCCCAGCGGATGCGTGGGTCTTCGACCGGCATACCGCGCGCGTCGGCCTGCAGCTGCACCAGAAAATCGAACGCCACGCCTTCGCGCTGGAGTTGCCGAGCCATCACGTGGCGCAGGTAGTCGGGCGCGGAGTTCGGCGGCGCCCCGGTGTTGGCCAGCACCTGCGGACGCACCGAGAACTTGGCCGGCGTGTCGCCCATCAGGTAGGGCGTCATGGTCCAGTACTGCAGGCTGAGCATGTTCGAGACCCGGACGCGGATCTTGTTCGCGTTGGCGAGCTCCTTCAGGTGCCACTTGAACGGGTTCGCGCTCAGAAAGAACCGGGTCGGTGCGCCGTCGCGCTCGATGATGCGGAACAGCTCGAGATAGTCGCTCGCGTCCTTGACGGCGAACACGTCGTGGTTGATGAACAGGAAGTCCTGCGTGTGCGCCTCGTCGCCCATCAGCTTCGGGCCATCGACTCCCATCAGCTTGATGGCGATGCCGCGGCCGTCGCGCAGGTGATCTGGTTGCACCGCGCCGGAACCATTCGAGAAGCGTACCCAGGCCGGGAAACTCCCCGGCGTGCGGAACACGCCGACCGCAAGCTCCGGCGCAAGGTTCGGCTCGACGACGAGTTCGGCGCGCACCGCCCCGTGATGCTTGGGGTGGGCATCGCGCCGCATGTCGCCCTGGCCGGTCGGAAACTGCTTGCGCAGGTTGGCCTTGATGATCGTGAGGATCTCGGCGATGGCCGCCTCCTCACCCGCGGGGGCTTGCTCGTGGCGGGTCAGGGCTGCGTTCATTCAGGCCATGTTGGTCGAGGCGTGGGGAGCGGAGCCTTGGAAGAACCAGCGCCGCGCGCCGTCGTTGGCATCGAAGTGGCGCCACTGCCCCGCGGGCTGCGCGAGCCGATCGGCAACTGCGTAGAGCGCGAGCGGGTTCATGCCCATGCCGGTGTGGCTGGCGGGAACCTCGATGTTCTCGGTGAGGGGGCCCGGCTCGTTCAGGCTGCACTGCCATGCGACGATGCCGTCGGTGCGCGAGTAGATCGATGTCGTCGGCACCGGCGGCGGCGCGCGCAGCCGCGCGATCATGGCCGGGTCGTGCGCCTTCTGGCCGCTCAGCAGCTCGAAGATTCGCCACGCATTGGTCGCGCGCGGGTGGCCGGCAAACGGCGTGCCCAGCGTGATCACGCAGCGCGTGTGGTCGGACAGTTCCTTCGCCATCTCGCGCGCGTACAGGCCGCCCAGGCTCCAGCCGATCAGGCTCACCGCGCGACCGTGCTTGTCGGACAGCGTGCGCACGTCGTCGGCGCATTTCTTCAGCACGCCGTCGCGCGGACCGAAGTTGAAGCCCTGGCCCCAGGCCTGGGTGGCGTAGCCGAGGCTGTCGAGCAAATTGCGCAGCGGCACGGTCGTGATGTCGTTCGCGCCCATGCCGGGGAACACGAGTACCGGGTGCCCGTCGCCCTTGGGCAGGCGCCGCAGCCAGGGCGTGGCGGCGACCATCGCACCGAGTTCCCAGAAGGCCCGGCCTTCGAGCATCATCAGCCAGGCATTGGGGGGCCGCAGTTCGTCGTCGGTCGCGGTCGTCACAGGGGCGTGGGATCGGGGCAGTCTGGGCATGCCGCTCGCGCGCAGTGGGAATCAGCCCATGTTAGCGGGGCGCGGTCTTCTTCCTTGGAGCACTTGCCCTAGCGCGGGGTGTCACCTTCGAGACAGATTTGGCGCGGGGCTGCGGCCTTTTAGCGGGTTGCTTCGCTGCCGTCCTGGCAGTGCCCGTCTTCGCAGCCGGCTTCTTCGCCTTGACCTTGGTCGCCGCGGGCTTTCGGGACGGCGCGGCCTTCTTCGTCGCGACCTTCTCGGGCGCCGGGCCGGTCGGCGGCGATGCTTCGAGCGTCGCCGGCAGCGCTTGGAACTCGTCGAACGCGGCCTGCACATGACGCGCGAGATCGGCGACCTCGGGCATGGCTTGGCCGCAGGCGATCAGCCCGAACTCGAGCGACTCGTTGTAGGTCTGCACCGTGATGTTCAGTGCGACGCCGTGCACGACGATCGAAGTCGGGTAGTTCGTCAGCATCTTCGCGCCCGCCATGTACAGCGGCACGGTCGGGCCGGGCACGTTCGAGATCGTGACGTTGGCGATCGCCGGCAGCCGGTCGGCGACGCGCGCCTTCGCGTACAGCGAGCCCAGCCCCTGCATCAGCCACGGCACGCCCAGCGACGGGAAATCGGTCGGCATCAGGCTCTTCATCGCACCCATGTTGGCCTTCATCGCTGCGGTCGCGGCGAGCACATGGGCCAGGCGCTTGGCCGGGTCGGCGATGTGCGTGCCCAAGCTGACGATCGTCATCGTCGCCTGGTTGTTCGACGCGGTGTCGCCCTTCGCACGGGTCGAGATCGGCACGCCGGCCACCATCGACTTGCGTGGCAGCGGCCCGTGCTTCAGGAAATGCCGGCGCAGCGCGCCGCTGCAGATCATCAGCACCGCGTCGTTCAGGCTGGCACTGTGCCGGCGCCGTGTCACATTGATCGCGGCGAGCGGCAGGCTGATCGACGCGAACGCGCGCAGCTCCGACACCGTGGTGTTGAGTCGCGTGCGCGGCGCCAGCGCCAGGTTGCTGACGCTCCTGGCCTTGGCACCGGCGCTCTGCCCCTTGAGCCGTGCAGCGAACGCGGCGACGGTGCCGCCGGCAGTGTCGCCGACCTTCTGCGTCGCCATCTGCGACAGCACGCCGACGGTGCCCGGGATCGCCTTCACCGCATCGACGACGAGCCCGAGCTGGTTACCGAGCACGCTGCGCAGCATGTCGGTCATGCCGAGTTCGCGCCGGACCTTGCCGTGGCGCCGCTGGTCGACCTCGCGCCCTTGCGCGTCGAGATCGAGGATCGCCTGGCCCAGCGCGACGGCGGCCTGGCCGTCGACGGCCGCATGGTGCAGCTGCGTGTACATCGCGTAGCGCCGGGTGCCGCCGGGGCCGTCGGCGAGGCCGTCGAACACGTGGAACTTCCACAGCGGCCGGCTGCGGTCGAGCAGCACCGGGTGCAGCCGGCCGACCTGTGCCTCGAGTTCGGGCTGCCCGCTGCCCGGCGGCAGCGTGATGCCGACGATGTGCTCGTCCAGATCGGGCTCGGCGTCGATCCAGGTCGGATTGCTCAGATTGAGAGGCATCTTCACGAGCTTCTGGCGCAGCGCCGGCGCGAGCACCAGGCGCGCGGCCATGTGACGGCGCATGTCGGCGAGGAAGTCGCCGCGGTAGCCGGCCGGCAGCTCGAAGTTGTGCAGTGCGCCGACGTGCATCGGCATCTGCGGCGTTTCGAGGTGCAGGAAGCTGGCGTCGAGACCGGGGAGTTGTTTCATGCGGCGATCCGGCAGGGCGATGGCATCGATGCTAGTGCGCCGGACCCGGCACGCGACGAGGGGAAGCCCTCTCCTGTGCGCGCCGCGTCAGCGCGCCGCCTGACGCAGCGCGAGCATCTCGTTTGCTGCGAGCGCGGCCAGCACCAGCGCGCCGCCGCCGAGCACGTGGGCCGCGGGCGCCTCGCCCGCCCCCAGCCAGGCCCACGCCACTCCGAAGATGACCTCGAGCAGCGCGAGCAGCGAGACCTCGGGCGCGCTCAGGTGGCGCGCCGCGGCGACCGACATCAGGCACGGTACCGCCAGCTGCACGACGCCGAGCAGGGCCAGCAGGCCGAGGTCGTGCGCCGACGCCGCGAACGGCAGCGCGAACGGCAGCGTCAGCGCCGCCGACAGCAGCGCGCCGATCAGCACCGCCGGCAGCAGGTCGACATCGGCGCGGCTGCGGGTGTGCTGGATCAGCGTCCAGTTGATCGCCGCGGCGACCGGCACGCCGAGCGCCACCAGCGTGCCGGTCAGTTGCCGTGGGTCGGCGGCGCCCACTTCCTTGCCGTACATCCAGGCAATGCCGATTCCGGCGACGACGATCGCGGCCCAGGTCCGCGGTGCGAGCCGGTGGCCGAGGAACACGCGCGCGACCAGTGCGGTCAGCAGCGGCGCGATCGCCATCGTCACGAGCACGTTCGCGACCGTCGTCAGGGTGATTGCGACCATGAAGGCGGTGAACATCACGCACCAGCACCCGCCCGACAGCCACAGCGTCGCGCCGCCCTCGCGCAGCGAGCGCACCAGCACGGCACGACCGCGCAGCGCGGTCAGCAGCACAGCCAGTGCGAGCACCGTGAAAGCGCTGCGCCAGAACGTGACCTCGAAGCTGCGCGCCGCGTCGAGCTGGCGCGTGACGACACCGGCGATGCTCCACATCAGCGTGACGACGAGCATCGTCACGACCGCGCGGCCGTGGGTCATCTCCCGAGCAAATGTGGCTTTGCCACTTTGCTTGGTCCCCGCGGGGGACGGGCGTCGCAAGGCGGCGTCCTTGGGGCGCTCAATAGTCGCTGCCGCCCGTACTGCCCGGCGCGAGGTTGTCGAACTTCGTCAGCGGCTTGTTGAAGAACAGCTTGATCGTGCCGGTCGGGCCGTTGCGCTGCTTGCCGATGATGATCTCGGCGACGCCGGGCTCCTTGCTGGCTTCCTTGTTGTAGTAGTCGTCACGGTAGATGAACATGATGACGTCGGCATCCTGCTCGATCGCACCGGACTCGCGCAGGTCGCTCATCATCGGGCGCTTGTCGGTGCGCGTCTCGACGCTGCGGTTGAGCTGCGACAGCGCGATCACCGGGCACTTCAGTTCCTTCGCGAGCGACTTCAGCCCGCGCGAGATCTCGCCGATCACGGTCGCACGGTTCTCGTCGCTGCCGCCGGCGCTGCCGCTCATCAGCTGCAGGTAGTCGACCACGATCAGCCCGAGCTGGCCGCACTGGCGGGCCTGACGCCGCGCGCGGGCGCGCACCTCGGTGGGCGTCAGCGCCGAGCTTTCGTCGATGAACATGCTGACGCTGCCGAGCTTCTCGACCGCCTCGGACAGGCGGGTCCATTCGTCGTCCTTCAGACGCCCGGTGCGCAGGTTGCTCTGGTCGATGCGGCCGAGCGAGCCGACCAGCCGCAGCGCAAGCTGCGCGGCGCCCATTTCCATCGAGAACACGACGACCGGCAGGCCCTCGGTGACGGCCACGTGCTCGGCAATGTTGAGCGCGAACGCGGTCTTGCCCATCGAGGGCCGCGCCGCCAGAACGATCAGGTCGCCGGGCTGGAAGCCCGAGGTGTACTTGTCGAGGTCGAAGTAGCCGGTGCGCACGCCGGTCACGTCTTCGGCGCCGTTCTCGTGCAGTTCGGTGACGCGGTCGAGCAGCGCCACGACCAGCGAGTCCATGCTCTGGAAACCCTGCTGCGACTTCGAACCCTCCTCGCCGATGCGGAAGATCTTGCCTTCGGCCTCGTCGAGGATCTCGGATACGTTGCGGCCCTGCGGGTTGAACGCGCTGGTGGCGATCTCGTCGCTCGCCGCGACCAGCTTGCGCAGCACCGCGCGCTCGCGCACGATCTCGGCGTAGCGCCGCATGTTGGCCGCGCTGGGCACGCTCTGCGCCAGCGCGTTCAGATAGACGAGGCCGCCGCAGTCGTCGGCCTTGCCCAGGCTCTGCAGTTGCTCGAACACGGTGATCACGTCGGCCGGCTTGGTCGCACCGATCAGGGCGCCGATCGCGGCATAGATCAGGCGATGCTCGAAGCGGTAGAAATCGCTGTCGGTCAGCAGGTCGCCGGCGCGGTCCCAGGCGCTGTTGTCGAGGAGCAGGCCGCCGAGGACACTCTGCTCGGCCTCGACCGAGTGCGGCGGGATGCGCAGTTTCGAGACTTCGTCGTCGGGGCGGCTGCCGTGCGAAAGTTCAACGGGAAGGAAGGTCGACATCGGCGGAATCATAGGGCCGTGTCGTCGCCACGGCTGTGCGCAACCCTGTGGAAATTCAGGGGACTGCGGTGGATAAGTGGGCGCACAAAATGAAAGGGCCGGCAAAGCCGGCCCTTGGTCGTTGCGTGCGAGAAACCGTCAGTCGGTTTCGCCCAGAACCACCACCTTGACCTCCACGACCACGTCGGCATGCGGCGCGACGCTCACGGTGTGCTCGCCGACGGTCTTCAACGGACCGTTCGGCATGCGCACCTGCGACTTGACGACCTTGAAGTCGATGCGGGTCAGTGCGTCGGCGATGTCGGCGTTGGTGACCGAGCCGAACAGGCGCCCGTCCACACCCGCCTTCTGCGTGATGTGCACGGTGCGGCCGCTCATCTTCTCGCCCAGCGCGGCGGCCGTGGCGAGTTTCTCGGCCGCGGCCTTCTCGAGCTCGGCGCGCTTCGCCTCGAACTCCTTGATCGCCGCTTCGGTGGCGCGGCGCGCCGAGCGCTGCGGGATCAGGAAGTTGCGGGCGTAACCGTCCTTGACCTTGACGACGTCGCCGAGGTTGCCGAGGTTGGCGACTTTTTCCAGCAGGATGATTTGCATGCGGTGCTCCTCAGACCTTGTGCTGGTCGCTGTACGGCAGCATCGCCAGGAAACGCGCGCGCTTGATGCACGTCGTGAGCTGGCGCTGGAAGAACGCGCGCGTGCCGGTCAGCCGGGCAGGCGTGATCTTGCCGTTCTCACCGATGAAGTCGCGCAGCGTGTCGATGTCCTTGTAGTCGATCTGCTTGACACCGGTGACGGTGAATCGGCAGAAGCGCTTGCGACGGAACAGCAGCGACTGGGTATTGCGCTTGGGCTTGCGGTCCTTCGAGAACCGGCCTTTACCACGTGGCGGGGGCATATGACACCTCTTTCAAATTTCGAACAGTGAGCCGAT
>JAYSLR010000154.1:0-2028 GCA_043725365.1 Rhizobacter sp.
AGCTTGCCCGAGTCGTTGACGAGCTTGACGTTGTAGGCGTCCATGAAGGTCAGGAACGAGTAGAACGTGTCGCTCGAGTCCACCCCCATCGGGAAGCCGGTGCCGTAGGCGCGCTGACCGGTCTTCTGGCGGTAGGCCGGCTGGACCTTGTCGCACCAGAAGCTCCAGTAGCCTTTCCAGTCCTTCGGGATATCGCTTTCCTTGAAGCCCGCCTCGGCCAGCATGTCCTTCCAGTACTGGATGTGCATGGTCTGCTGCTTGATCGGGAACGCGTAGTAGGCGCGCGACTTGGTCTGGTCGTTGTAGAGGAAGGTCGTGGCCAGCGCGGCCGGTTCGAAGCGGGCGCGGATCGGGTCGATCACGCTCGAGAGGTCTTCCAGCTTGCCCTCGAAGGCCCACTTCGCCGTGACCTGGAAGTCGTAGACGTCGGCGTAGGCCACGTCCGGCGGGCTGCCGGAATCGAGCGCCGACACGGTCTTCGGGATCATGTCCTGGATCGGGTACTGCGACAGCTCGACCTTGATCTTCGGGTGCTTGGCCTCGAACTTCTTGATCGCCGCGAACAGGGCATCGTCTTCGGACTTGTAGAAGCCCTTGACCCACCAGACGGTGAGCTTCTCCTGCGCCATCGCGGGCGCGGCTCCTATCAATGCGGCGCCGGCCAGCGCGGCGGCGATCCAGGTCTTCAGCTTCATTCGGTGTCTCCTTCGGCGATGCCGGTCCGGTGGTTTGTTATGGTGTGATCGTATGATGTTTGAATGCTGCCGCCCTGCGGACTTTCCCGGAGCCTGCGGCCCCGGCCGGTGGCGGCCCGACCGGGGCTACCGGCACTCCGGCACCGGCGTGGGGGCGGGCTTGCCGCTGAGTCGGGCATCGAGGTTGTCGAAGGCCAGGGCGGCCATGGCGCGCCGCGTCTGCGCGGTGGCGCTGCCGATGTGCGGCGTCAGCACGACGTTGTCCATCTCGCGCAGCGCCTGCGGCACGGTCGGCTCGTTCTCGAACACGTCGAGCGCGGCGCCGGCGATCTCGCCGGCGCTCAGCGCCGCGATCAGCGCCGCCTCGTCGACGACCGAGCCGCGCGCGACGTTGACCAGGCAGCCCTGCGGGCCGAGCGCGGTCAGCACCGCGGCGTCGATCAGGTGGCGGGTGCCGGCGCCGCCGGGCGTGATCACGACCAGGAAGTCGCTCTGCGCGGCGAGCGCCGCGGCGCTCGGCAGATAGGCGTGCGCCAGCTCGCGCTTCGCGCTGCGCGCGGTGTAGGCGATCGTCATGCCGAAGGCCGCGGCGCGTTGCGCGATCGCCTGGCCGATGCGGCCCATGCCGACCAGCCCCAACCGCGCGCCCGACAGCTTGCGGCCCAGCGGCAGCGGCCCCTTCGGCCACTCGCCGGCGCGCACGAAGCGGTCGGCACGCGGGATCTGGCGCGCCCACGCCAGCATCAGCGCGATCGCGAGGTCGGCGACGTCGTCGTTCAGCACCGCCGGCGTGTGCGTGACGAGGACGCCGCGCGCCTTCGCGGCCGCGACATCGATGCCGTCGTAGCCGACGCCCATCACCGAGATCACCTCGAGCGCCGGCAACTGCGCGATCAGGTCGGCGCCGACCTTCGAGTCGCCGCTGGCGGCGATCGCGCGGATCCGCGGCGCGGCCTTCGCGAAGGCGGCCGGATCGGTCTCGTGCAGGCGCTGGTGGACGATGTACTTCGCCTGCAGCGGTTGCAGCAGGAAGGGCGGCGGGTTCGCGACGGCGAGGATCTCGATGTCAGGCAAGGTGGGGGCTCCCGGGTTTTCAGCGTGGCAGGGTCAATCGTCCTACCATAATATGAGTGTCGACCTTTCACCACCGGGAAACCGAGCAGCCCTCATGAGCCAGGATCCGAAGCCGAAGAAGAGACCCGAAGAACACCGCAGCCAGCAATGGTTCGGCCGCCAGGACCGCGACGGCTTCGCGTACCGCAGCTGGGTCAAGGGCAAGGGCGTGCCGCACGACCAGTTCGACGGCCGGCCGGTGATCGGCATCTGCAACACC
>JAYSLR010000155.1:0-14547 GCA_043725365.1 Rhizobacter sp.
CTGCGGGTCGAAGCGCGAGATGCGCGGCTCCTTGACCTCGTCGCGCAGCAGCGGGCGGATCAGCGCGACCTTCTCGCGCACGTCGTCGGCGGCCTTGCGCCCGTCGACATCGAGGTTGAACTCGACGATCACGACCGAGGTGCCTTCGTAGGAGCGCGAGTACAGCGAGCTGATGCCGGCGACGGTGTTGACCGCCTCCTCGACCTTCTTGGTGACCTCGCTCTCGACGATCTCGGGCGAGGCGCCGGGGTAGTCCATCACGACCACGACGGTCGGGAAGTCGACGTTCGGGAACTGGTCGACCGCCAGGCGCTGGTAGCTGAACAGGCCGAGCACGACGAACGCGAGCATGACCATCACGGCCATCACCGGGTTGCCGATCGAGATGCGCGTGAACCACATGCTCAGCGCGCGCTGGCGGACCCCGGCGGTGCGGCCGGCAGCGGCGGCGCGGCCGCGCTCGCCAGTCGCACCGGCGTGCCGTCGCGCAGCGCGCCGACGCTGCCGCGCAGCAGCGTGTCGCCGGCGGTGGCGCCGACCACGAGCTCGACCGCGGCTTCGAGGCGGCCGTCGATGGGCGCATCGCCGCGCGCGCCGAGCTCGACCGTGCGCTGGCGCGCCTGGCCGCCCTGCACGGCCATCACGTAAGGCCGGGCCTGGTCGACGCGCACGGCCGAGATCGGCACCACCAGCGCCTGTCGGCGCTGCAACTCGATGCTGCCGCGTGCGAACAGGCCCTGGCGCAGCCCGGGCTGCGGCCGCAGCGCGAGGTAGACCATCACCGCACGCGTGCCGGACTGCGTGCTCGGGTTGATGCGCGCGACGGTCGCGACGGCCGGCTCGGTCAGGCCGTCGACGCTCAGGCGCGCGCTCTGACCGATCTGCACCGACCCCACATCCTCCGGCGCGACCGCGGCCTCGAGCTCGATGTGCGCGAGGTCGACGATCTCGACCACCTTGGTCTCGACGGCGACACGCTCGCCCGGCTGCGCCAGGCGCTGCGAGACGATGCCGTCGATCGGCGCGACCAGGATCGAATCGGCACGCGCCTTGCGCGCGAGCTCGGCAGCGGCAAGTGCGCTCTGGTAGCTGGCCTGCGCGCCGGCCTCGGTCGACACCGAGGTCTCCAGGCCGGTGGCCGAGATGAAGCCCTGCTCGACCAGCGCGCGGTTGTTGGCCAGCGTGCGCTTGGCGATGTCGAGCTGGGTGCGTGCGGCGAGTGCCGTCTGCTCGGCCTGCTTGACGCGCCACTCGAACTCGGTGGTGTCGAGCTGGCCGATCACCTGGCCGGCCTTGACGGTGTCGCCCTCGCGCACCGTCAGTGACTTGATCTCGGAGGCGATCTTGGTCTTCACGACCGCGCTGTTGACGGCCTTCAGCCCGCCCGAGACGGCCAGCGTGCGCGTCAGCGGCAGCACGCGCGCGATCGTCACGTCGGCCGCGCCGAGTTCGAGCGCCGGCGGCGCGCCCGCGGGCGCCGCCGCGGCCACCGCCTGCGCGCGCCGCGCCTTGACGATCTGCGCGGCGCCGGCCGCCAGCGCCAGCACGACCACGCCGGCGATCGTCCAGCCGATCCAGCGCCTCATCGGGCGGCCTTGCGGGTCGGGCGCGCGGCCGGCACCCGGCGCAGGCCGTTGACGACGGTGTCGACGTGCGTGTCGATGAAGCTGTGCGGATCGAGCTCGCGGCTCGGCAGGTGGCAGGGCCCGACCGAGTGGCGGTGCAGGCACATCATCAGCAGCGGGAAGATCAGCACGTGCACGACCTCGAACAGCGTGACGGGTCGCAACTCGCCCGCGTCGATGCCGCGCTGCAGCACGCGCGTGAAGAGGGCGCGGCCCGGCTCGATGACCTCTTCCATGTAGAAGCCGGCGAAGTCGGGGAAGTTGCCCATCTCGGTCAGGATGATCTTGAAGATGCCCGAGGCCGGCGCGTCGCCGATGCGTTCCCACCAGGTGTGCATCAGCAGCGCGAGCAGCTGCTGGGTGTCGCCCTCGAAGCCGCCGGCGACGTCGGCGCCTTCGCGGATCAGCGCGCCGAGGTTCTCGCGCACCACCGCCTTCAGCAGCTCTTCCTTGCTCGGGTAGTACAGGTACAGCGTGCCCTTCGAGACGCCGGCACGCGCGGCCACGTCTTCCGAGCGGGTCGCGGCGAAGCCGCGTTCGACGAACAGCTCGAGCGCCGCGTCCAGCAGTTCCTGCGGTCGGGCCTCCTTGCGGCGCTGCCGCATCGTGGCGGGGCCGGTCGCAGCGGAGCGGGAGGCGGGGGAGGGACTTTTCATACTGACTGGCGAGTCAGTAATGTACCGGCGGCGGCTGCGCGGGTCAAGGCGCGCCGGCCTCAAGGCTCGCGCGAGCCGGGCCTCGCTAAGATCGCCGGTTCAGCCATTCGACCGGAGTCACCGTTGGATCTCATTCTGCTGTTCAAAGCCGCGATCATGGGGATCGTCGAGGGGCTGACCGAGTTCCTGCCGGTCTCCAGCACCGGCCACCTGATCCTCGCGGGCTCGCTGATCGGCTTCACCGACGAGACCGTCCCGTCCGCGAAGCTGTTCGAGATCGTGATTCAGGCCGGCGCGATCGTCGCGGTGATGATCGTCTACTGGCAGCGGCTGCGCGAGGCGATGGCGGGCCTGGGCGGCGCCGACGCGCGCCAGCGCCGCTTCGTGCTCAACGTGCTGATCGGCTTCCTGCCGGCGGCGATCCTGGGCGTGCTGTTCAACAAGGCGATCAAGGCGCACCTGTTCACGCCGGCCGTCGTCGCGGCCACCTTCATCCTCGGCGGCCTCGTGATCCTGTGGGCCGAGCGCCGACCGGCGAGCGCGGTGCGCATCCGGACCGTCGACGAACTGACGCCGCTCGATGCGCTGAAGGTCGGTATCGCGCAGAGCTTCGCGCTGGTGCCGGGCACGAGCCGCTCCGGCGCCACCATCATCGGCGGCATGCTGTTCGGCCTGAGCCGCAAGGCGGCGACCGATTTCAGCTTCTTCCTGGCGATCCCGACGCTGATCGGCGCGAGCGTCTACAGCCTGTGGAAGGAGCGCGCCGCGCTGTCGGCCACCGATGTGCCGCTGCTCGTGGTCGGCACCGTCGTGTCGTTCCTGGTCGCGTGGATCGTCGTGCGCTGGCTGCTGCGCTACATCGCGACGCACAGCTTCGTGCCGTTCGCCTGGTACCGCATCGCCTTCGGCGGGGTCGTGCTGCTGACGTGGTGGCAGGGGTGGATCCACTGGGCGCAATGAACGCCGCTGCCGCTGCCGCTCACCGCGGCTTGCGCGGCGGCAGCATGCGCTGGAGGACCCCGTCCTTCATCACGAAGTGGTGCAGCAGCCCCGCGGCCGTGTGGAAGAGGGCCACGAACAGCAGGACATTCGCGGCCAGTCCGTGCCAGTCCTCGACCGTCTCGCGCAGGCTCTTGTTGCCGGGATCGAAGGCCGGGATGGTCAGGGCGTTGAACAAGGTGTCCCCGCGGATCCAGGCGTTGGCGATGCCGAGCGCCACGGTGCCGACCAGCAGCAGGTAGAGCGCCCAGTGGGTCAGCGTCGCGAGCCGGTCGAGCCAGCCCGCGCCGGCCGGCGCCAAGTGCACGCCACCACCGAGCCGCCACCGGATGCGCCAGATCAGTACCAGGGCCAGTGCGATGCCCAGCGAGATGTGCACGCTGCGGGCCAGGCTGCGCGGGTCTCCCTTGGGGAACCAGTCGATCGTCTGGCCGAGCGCCCACAGGGCCGCCACCAGCGCGGCGGTCAGCCAGTGCAGCGCGATGGAGCGGCGATCGTATCGAACCAACTCGGAAACAGCAGTGTTCATGGATCGATATTACCTGCGTCGAGCGGCGTCGCGGGCGAGTCCGGCGCCTTGACGAACACCAGGTCCCAGACGCCATGGCCGAGCTTCAGGCCGCGGTTCTCGAACTTGGTCAGCGGCCGGTAGTCGGGCCGCGGCGCGTAGCCCTGCGCGGCGTTGCGCAGCGCCGGCTCGGCCGACAGCACCTCCAGCATCTGCTCGGCATAGGGTTGCCAGTCGGTGGCGCAGTGCAGGTAGCCACCCGGCGCGAGGCGGTCGACGAGCAGCCGCACGAAGTCGGGCTGGATCAGCCGGCGCTTGTGGTGCTTCTTCTTGTGCCACGGGTCGGGGAAGAAAACGTGCACGCCCGCCAGCGACGCCGGCGCGATCATCTGCTGCAGCACGTCGACCGCATCGAACTGGATCAGCCGCAGGTTCGTCAGGCCGCGTTCACCGATCTGCTTGAGGAGCGCGCCGACGCCGGGCGTATGGACCTCCACGCCGATGAAGTCGGTGCCCGGCAGCGCCTGCGCGATCGCGGCCGTCGCATCGCCCATGCCGAAACCGATCTCGAGCACCCGCGGCGCCTCGCGCCCGAAACTCGCGGCGAAATCGAAGGGAGCGGGCGCATACGGCAGCACGAAACGCGG
This sequence comes from Rhizobacter sp., assembly GCA_043725365.1. GTDB lineage: Bacteria > Pseudomonadota > Gammaproteobacteria > Burkholderiales > Burkholderiaceae_C > LMDS01. Next base: position 4,436 of record JAYSLR010000155.1, read on the forward strand.
GCCGAGTTCGGCGAGCGCGCGCGTCTGGCCCGGCCCGATGCGCCCGGCACGCACGACGAAGCTGCGGATGCTGCGGCGCGCGGCCGCTGCCGGTTTCGTGATCGGTTCGGACATCGGGAGACGGGCCTGTTGAGCGATGGCAAGGATTGTGACGCCGCGTAGCGGAACGCCCGGTGCACGCACCGGCCCCACGCGGGTGCGGGGGGCGCAGCGCGCCCGGACACTGCTAGCCTCGGGCCCATGCCGAAGCTCGCCACCCTCGTCAGCTGCGCCGCGCTGCTCGCATGCGCGCATGCCGCTGCGGTGCCGGCCGCTTCTGTGCCGCTGCCGGCGCCGGTTGCGCGCGCGATCGCAGCTTCGGGCCTGCCGCAGGCAAGCTTCGGCCTGTACGCCCAGGAGGTCGTCGGCCAGCGCACCGTGCTGACGCTGAACGCCGAGCAGCCGTACACGATGGCCTCGACGACCAAGATCGTCACCTCGCTGGCCGCGCTCGACCTGCTCGGACCGTACTACCGCTGGCACACCTCGGCGTTCGCGCTCGGCACGCTGGCCGGCGGCAAGCTCGTCGGCGACCTGCTGGTCGTCGGCGGCGGCAACGCGCAGCTCACCTCCGGCGAACTGGCGGCCTGGTTCCGGCGCATGCACGACCAGGGCCTGCGCGAGATCGACGGCGACATCGTGCTCGACCGCTACGCGTTCCAGCTCCGGCCGTCCGATCACGCCCGCACACCGCGGCCATCGGCCGACGAACCACGCCATGTCTGGCCCGACGCGATGACGCTCGACGAAGGCCTGATCGGTGTCGTGATCCAGCCCACGCGCGGGCCGCGCGCGGCGCTGTCGCTGAAGCCCGCGCTCGCCGACGTGACGCTCGACAACCGGGTCGCCACCGGCGGCGGTTGCAGCGCCGCACCGCGCTGGCAGGCCGGCCGCAACGGCCACGCCACGGTGGTCGTGCAGGGCCACTGGGGCGCGGGCTGCGGCACGCGCACCATCAGCTTCGTGCCGCCGCCCGACAGCGGCATCGCGGCGCGCGCGCTGCCGGCGATGTGGGCCGCCACCGGCGGCGTGCTGCGCGGTCGCGTGGTCGCGGCGCCGGTCGTGCCGGGGATCAGCCCGATCCCGCTGGGGCCCGACGGCGAGGCGTTGGCGCCCCTGTCGTTCGACCGCTCGAAGCCGCTGACCGAGCTGGTGCGCGACATCAACAAGGTCAGCGACAACGTCGGTGCGCGCAACCTGATGCTCTCGCTGTCGCCGGGCTTCCCGACCCGGCCGGCCACGCTCGCCGGCGCGCAGCGGATCGTCCGGCTGTGGCTGCGCGACGAGGGTCTCGCCGACGGCGATGTGGAGGTCGAGAACGGCTCGGGCCTGTCGCACAGCGAGCGTGCCAAGCCGCGCGCGATGGTGCAGCTGTTGCGCAAGGCCTGGCGCACCGACCAGGCGCAGGCCTTCTTCGATTCGCTGCCGGTGGCCGGTGTCGACGGCACGCTGAAGAACCGCTTGCTCGGCGGCCGCGCCGCGGGCCAGGCCTACCTGAAGACCGGCACGCTGAACGACACGCGCGCGCTTGCCGGCTACGTGCACGGTGCGAGCGGCAAGATGTACGCGGTGGCACTGATGGTGAACGCCGCGGACCCGGCGCGCGGCCGGCCGGCCCTCGATGCGATGGTGGAGTGGCTGGCGCGCCAGGGCTGAAGCTTGCCGGCACCGCCGCGCGACGCGACCGGGCGCATGGAACGCTGGCGCGCGATGCCCCTCAGGGCCGGCAGACCGCCTCGACGAGGTCGGACTGCGTGACGATGCCGACCAGCCGCTGCTCGGCGTCGATGATCGGGATGTGGTGGTGGCCGGTGGCGGCGAACACGGGCACCAGTTCGCTGATCGGCCGGTCGGCGCTCGCGACGCGCACGCGGCGCGTCATGATCTGGCCAACGACCTCGGGCTTGTCCGAGTACGACGTGGCCGTCGCACGGATCATCGAGCGCAGGCGCTCGGTCCAACCGGCGTGCAGGTCGAGTTCGGCACCCCTGAGAAAGTCGGCGAGCGTGACGATGCCGACGATGCGCGACGCCCGATCGACCACCGGCAGCGACTTGATGCCCTTGTTTCGAAGCAGCGCCCAGGCGTCCTGCAACGGCGTGCCGAACTCGGCCGTCACGAGATCCCGCGACATGATGTCGGCGCAGCGGGTCGTGCCCATCTTGCGCCGATAGGCGTGCAGCTCGGCCTGGCCCAGCAGGTCCTGCAAATCGTCGCGACCGATGTCGAGGACCTGGTTGTGGCGCGCGATCACGGCGTCCAGATCGGCCTCGTCGAAGCGGCGCGCCGCCGTGTCGGGCGATGGCACAGGATGCTGACCGTGCGGATAGCGTCGCCGCGTGGCACTGTTGTAGGCGATGCCCACGATCACCAGCACGACCGAGTTCATCAGCACCGGAATGAAGGCGAAATGCGGGTCGGCGACCGCGCCGAGCACCGTCACCAGCGCACACGCGCCGCCCGGCGGGTGCAGGCAGCGCAGCGTGAACATCGCCGCGATCGCCAGGCCGACCGCGAGCGCGGCGACCCCCGGCCCAGCGCCGAACATGAGCACGCACGCGATGCCCGCCAGCGCCGACACGGTGTTGCCGCCGACCACGGCCCAGGGCTGCGCCATCGGGCTGCCGGGCACGCCGAACACGAGCACCGCACTGGCGCCGATCGGCGCGACCAGCCACGGCACCGCGGCCCCGTGCGACCCGGCCACGTGGCCGAGCAGGCCGGTCAGCAGCACGCCGATCGCCGCGCCGACGACGACGCGCAGGCGCTCCCGCGCATCGACCGTCAGGCGCGCGGGCAACAGGTCGCGCGCCCAGGCCGAGGCCGAGCGTCGCAGTGGTGCGGTGCTGGTCGTCGAGGTCACGATCGGGCTGGTGGACATGGTGGGGTGATGCACCGCGGCGGTGCGCGGCGCAGCATGCGTCGGCTTGACCGCAAAGGCGCTTGACCGGGGTCAAGTTTTCGGGAAATGGCAGCGGGCGCTGTCGCCGCTCGACACGGTCGCTGCCCGCCCCGCAACAACCGCTTCGCGGCCGTTCAGGGGGTTCCGATGACCGGCAGCAGCCCGCGGTCCATCGGCACCCCACGGGTCACGTTCGCTGCCGACCCTCAAAGGGCGACGGTCACGCCGTTTTGCCGGGCGACCACGATCAGCTTGGCAATGTCGGGAGGGCCGGGGGGAATCTCCTTGTCGATGTCGGTGAAGAGCTGCGAGGCCAGGCCACCCTGGCCCGTCACCGAGATCATCTCGCCGCCGCCGGCGCCGAATCGAAAGCTGTGCACCGTGCCGGCAGGCAGGTGCACGAGCGTCCCGGGCAGGGCCGTGACGGTCTTGTCCAGGTAGCTGATGTCGACCGTGCCGCTGACGACATAGAAGGACTCGTCCCAGTCGTGGCTGTGCGGGGGCGGGCCGGTTCCCTCGTCGCCCTGCTGCCGAAAGATCTCATAGCCCTGCGTCGCCGCCTTCGGGGCCAGCACCGTGATCTTCTCGCCGACCACTTCCAGGGCGCGGGTGTAATCCTCGGGCGTGACGACGAACGGCTGGGACTTCATGGTTCGGGATCTCCAGGCAGGCGGGTGAGGGCGAACAACGGGAGACGCGCAGGTGGAGCGGGTGAGGGGAATCGAACCCCTGTATGAAGCTTGGGAAGCTGCCGTTCTACCATTGAACTACACCCGCAGCGGGGCGGATTCTAGCGTGTCCGCATCGTGCGGGGCGACGTTCTCGAGGCGGCATGGCGCGGTGAAAACACCCGAAGCGGGCATCGTTTTTCGCGGGCCAATGCTCAGCGGATATTCTTCGTGCCCATGACTTCGCCCAGCGTGCCCCGCCCCGCCTTTCGGATCGTCACGCAGATCGCACTGCCGGCCGGCAGCATCGCGGCGCTGGACGCGTCCGGCTTCGGCCCGTTCGAGGTCCATGTCTGCGCGGACCGCGTGGCCGTGCTCGCGCAGCTCGCGGGCAGCAGCGGCGATGCGGTGATCCTGCGCGACGATCAGGGGGCCGCCGCGCTCGCGGCCGAGATCGGACCGGCCCCGGCGCTGCTCGTCGTCGCTGCGGGGCTGCGCGCGCCGGCGGTGCTGGAGTGGCTGGCGCGTGGCGCGCAGGACGTGCTGCATCCCGACGAGCTGGCGGCCGGCACGCTGCCGCAGCGCCTGCGTGCCGCGATCGAACGCGCGCGCCGCGAGCGCGATGCACGCATCGCCTACGCGACCGACCTCGACACCGGGTTGCCGCACCAGCAGCAACTGGTCGAGCACATGAGCCAGCTGCTCGCACTGCGCGAGCGCGAGCCGGCGCCGATGGCGGTGCTGGTGCTGCGCATCGAAGGGCTGGCGGCGATCGAGGCCCGGCTCGGCGCCGCGGCCGCCAACGTGCTGCGGCGCAAGGTCGGCGTGCGGCTGCGCGCCGGGGTGCGCGCGAGCGACGTCGTCGCCGCGCTCGGCGACGACGGCTTCGCGGTGCTGCTCGTCTCGATCCTGACGCCCGACGATGCGCCGCGCGTCGGCGCGAAGCTGATCCGGGCCCTGATGGAGCCGCTGCGCGTCGGTGCGCACGAGGTGGCGGTCGCGGTGGCACTCGGCATCGGCCAGTACCCGCAGGACGGGGCGCAACCCGACGCGCTGCTGCGCCGCGCGGTCGGGCTCGCGGCCGCGGCGCAGGCGCAGGGCCGGGCCGGTTTCTCGAACTTCGGCGCGCCCGGCGCGCCCGCGGCCGCCGCGAACGACGATTGAGGCGGCGCCCGCCGCGGGGCCGCGCAGACGCGCCCCAAGGCCTGGCGCACGACGCGCCACCTATAATCAAAAGCTGTTGAAAATCAAGCATTTAAGCGGCTTCGCGGCGATGCGCCGCGCCGTCCGCTGCCTCGAAAGCCCCGGAATGAAAGCCTCTGAGATCCGTTCGACGTTCCTGAAGTTCTTCGAAGCGAAGGGGCACACCATCGTCGCGTCGAGCCCGGTCGTGCCGGGCGACGACCCGACGCTGCTGTTCACGAACGCCGGCATGAACCAGTTCAAGGACGTGTTCCTCGGCTTCGACAAGCGTTCCTACACCCGTGCCACCACCGCGCAGAAGTGCATCCGCGCCGGCGGCAAGCACAACGACCTCGAGAACGTCGGCTACACCGCGCGCCATCACACATTCTTCGAGATGCTGGGCAACTTCAGCTTCGGCGACTACTTCAAGGAGAACGCGATCGCGTACGCCTGGGAGCTGCTGACCGAGGTCTACAAGCTGCCGAAGGACAAGCTCTGGGTCACCGTCTACGCCGAGGACGACGAGGCCTACGACATCTGGAACCAGCACATCGGCGTGCCGGCCGAGCGCATCGTGCGCATCGGTGACAACAAGGGCAGCAAATTCGCGTCCGACAATTTCTGGATGATGGGCGACACCGGTCCGTGCGGCCCCTGCACCGAGATCTTCTACGACCACGGACCCGAGATCGCGGGCGGCCCGCCGGGCTCGCCCGACGAAGACGGCGACCGCTACATCGAGATCTGGAACAACGTGTTCATGCAGTTCAACCGCGACGAGGCGGGCGTGATGCACCGGCTGCCTAAACCCAGCGTCGACACCGGCATGGGCTTGGAGCGGCTGGCGGCGGTGCTGCAGCACGTGCACAGCAACTACGAGATCGACACCTTCGTGAATCTGCTCGGCGCCGCGAAGAAGGCCGTCGACGCGGCTGGCGCCGGTCACTGCGATGCGCAATCGCCGTCGCTGAAGGTCATCGCCGACCACATCCGCGCCTGCAGCTTCACGGTCGTCGACGGCGTGATCCCGAGCAATGCGGGCCGCGGCTATGTGCTGCGCCGGATCGCGCGGCGCGCGATCCGCCACGGCTACAAGCTGGGCGCGCGCAAGCCCTTCTTCCACACGCTGGTGCCGGCGCTGGCCACCGAGATGGGCGATGCCTACCCGGAGCTGAGGCGCGATGCGCAGCGCGCGCTCGAGGTGCTGAAGCAGGAGGAGGAGGGCTTCTTCCGCACCATCGCGAACGGCATGGAGATCCTGGAGAAGGCGCTCGCGTCGCTGGAACGATCGGGCACGACGCAGATCGACGGCGACACCGCGTTCAAGCTGCACGACACCTTCGGCTTTCCGGTCGATCTGACGGCCGATGTCTGCCGCGAGCGCGACGTCACGGTCGACGAGGTCCGCTTCAACGTGCTGCTCGACGAGCAGAAGAAGCGCGCCCGCGAGGCCGGCAAGTTCAAGATGGCGCAGGGCCTCGAGTACAGCGGCACCGCGACGCAGTTCCATGGCTACGACGAGCTCGCACGCGACGGCGTCAAGGTCACCGCGGTGTACGTCGACGGCAGCGCGGTGGCCAGCGCGACGTCGGGCGACGACGCGGTGATCGTGCTGGACCACACGCCGTTCTACGCCGAGTCCGGTGGCCAGGTCGGCGACACCGGCGAACTGCGCAATGCGACGTCGCGCGTGATCGTCGACGACACGATCAAGATCCAGGCCGCGGTGTTCGGGCATCACGGTCGGATCGTCGAAGGCTCGGTGGCCGTCGGCGACGTGCTGAACGCGCGCGTCGATGCCGAGAAGCGCGCGAAGACCGTGCGCAACCACTCGGCCACGCACCTGATGCACAAGGCGCTGCGCGAGGTGCTCGGCGATCACGTGCAGCAGAAGGGCTCGCTGGTGAACGCCGAACGCACGCGCTTCGACTTCGCGCACAACGCCCCGATGACGGAGGCACAGATCGCGAAGGTCGAGGCGCTGGTGAACGCCGAGGTGCTCGCGAACGCCGCGACGCAGGCGCGCGTGATGCCGATCGAGGCGGCGCAGAAGTCCGGCGCGATGATGCTGTTCGGCGAGAAGTACGGCGACGAGGTGCGCGTGCTCGACATCGGCAGCAGTCGCGAACTGTGTGGCGGCACGCACGTGCAGCGCAGCGGCGACATCGGGCTGTTCAAGGTCGTCGCCGAGAGCGGGGTCGCCGCGGGGGTGCGGCGGATCGAGGCGATCACCGGCGACAACGCGCTGGCCTACCTGCAGTCGCTCGAAGGCACGGTGCAGCAACTCGCCGGCGCGCTGAAGTCGGCACCGGCCGAGGTACCGGCACGCCTGGCGCAGCTGCTCGACCAGGTGCGCGCGCTCGAGAAGGAACTCGCGGCACTGAAGGGCCGGCTCGCGTCGTCGCAGGGCGACGAACTGCTCGCCGGCGCGGTCGACGTGAACGGCGTCAAGGTGCTGGCCGCGAAGCTGCACGGCGCCGACGCGAAGGCGCTGCGCGACACGATGGACAAGCTCAAGGACAAGCTCAAGAGCGCCGCGATCGTGCTCGCCAGCGTCGAGGGCGGCAAGGTGCAGATCGCGGCCGGCGTCACGAACGACCGCCTCGGCACGCTGAAGGCCGGCGAGCTCGTCAATTTCGTCGCCCAGCAGGTCGGCGGCAAGGGCGGCGGCAAGGCGGACCTGGCGATGGCCGGCGGCACGGAGCCGGGCAAGCTCGACGCTGCGCTCGCGTCGGTACGCGGCTGGGTGGCCGAGCGCGTGTGACGGCTCGGGCGCGCGCATGACGCGGTCGATCCGCCGCGCATCGCGGCGGCCTGATCGTCCGGCTCAGGCCGCCGGGGCCCAGAACACGCCGAACCAGCCGCGTTCGTCGGTCCAGTGCACAGGCGGCGCGAAGCCGGCGGCCTCGAGCAGCGCGGCGAAGCGCTCGACCGTGTACTTGCACGAGTTCTCGGTGTGCAGCCGCTCGCCGGCGCGAAACGCGCGCTGCCCGCCCGGCCATTGCACGACCAGGTCGCGGCGCGCCTCCAGGTGCATCTCGATGCGCGACTCGGCCGCGTTGTACAAGCCGATGTGGCGCCATTCCTCGGGCCGGAAGTCGCTGCCGATCAGCCGGTTCAGCTGGCGCAGCAGGTTCAGGTTGAACGCGGCCGTGACGCCGAGCGCGTCGTCGTAGGCGGCCTGCAGCATCGCCGCGTCCTTGACTAGGTCGACGCCGATCAGCAGCCCGCCGCCGCCGGCCTGGGCGCGCACGCGCTTCAGGAACGCCACCGCTTCAATCGGCGCGAAGTTGCCGATGCTGGAGCCGGGATAGAAGAAGACGCTGCGGCCGTCGACCAGATCGGCCGGGAGGTCGAGCGCGACGGAGAAATCCTGCCCGACGCCGACCACGTCGAGCGCCGGGTGCTCGCGCTGCAGGCGCTTCAGCGCGTCGTGCAGGAACTCGACCGAGATGTCGACGGCCACGTAGCGCTGCGGTTCGAGCAGCGGAAACAGGCGCGACGCCTTTACGCAGTTGCCGGCGCCCAGGTCGATCAGCGTCGATCCGGCGCCGACGTGGCGCGCGATGGCCGAGCCGTGCGTCGCGAAGATCGCGGCCTCGGTGCGCGTCGGGTAATACTCGGGCAGTTCGGTGATGGCCTCGAACAGGTGCGAGCCGAGCCGGTCGTAGAAGTATTTCGGCGCGGCGTGAGCCGGCTCGGCGAGCAGGCCGGCCTCGATGTCGGCGCGGTCGCCTGCGGAATCGGCGACCTCGCGTTGCAGGAATCGGGGCGTGCGCGATGGGGTCATGGCGGGTTGTGTTGCAATCGTGGCCGACAAGGTCCGAGGGTGTCGATGAACGCTGCCCGACCTTACACCGGCTGGACTCCGAATGCAGAGCACCCTCGTCCCCCGCGAGCGCAGGGCCACGCGCCGCCAGGCGCTGACGGCCTCGCTGGCCGCCGTCGCGACGCTGGCCTGGCCACTCGCGGCGCGGGCCGCGCACGTCGTGCGGCCCTGGCCCGCCGCCCGGCCGGCGCCGGCGCTGGACCTGACCGATCTGGACGGCAAGGCCTGGTCGCTCGCCGCCCTGAAGGGTCGGCCGGTGCTGCTGAACTTCTGGGCCAGCTGGTGCGAACCCTGCCGTGCCGAGATGCCGTCGCTCGAGTTGCTCGCCACGCGGCACCAGAAGGCCGGGCTGGTGGTCCTGTCGGTCAACTACCAGGAGCCGCCGCCGACGATCCGTCACTTCCTGGAGGCGCTGCCGTTCTCGCTGCCCATCCTGCTCGATCGCGACGGCGACGCCGCCAGCGCCTGGACGCCGCGTGTCTTCCCGACCACGGTGCTGATCGATCGCGCCGGCACGCCGCGCAGTTCGGTGATCGGCGAACTCGACTGGATGGGCGACACCGCGCGCGCGCTGGTCGAGCCGCTGCTGATGCGGCAGCGCGCCGCGTGAACCGGCGCGTGAACTTTTGCCGCTCGGCGGCGTCGATAATCGGCGATCGGTCTTCAAGGGAGTCGGGCATGGGCAAGCAGGAACGGCACGCATGAGTTCGGGTGTGCAGCTGGGCTTTTCGATCAACGAGATCCTCGCGCTCGCCACGCTCGCGACCGGCACCTGCTGGGTCGCTTGGAAGCTGCGCAAGCGCCGCCTCGGCCGCGAGCCGGAGAAGAAGCCGCTGTGGGTCAGCTTCGGCGCCGAGCTGTTCATCGTCGTCGCGCTGATGTTCACCTGCCGCATCGCGGTGGCCGACTGGCCCAAGGTGCCGTCGGGCTCGATGGAGCCGACGCTGCGGGTCGGCGACTACCTGCTCGTCAACCACCTCGCGTACGGGCCGCGGCTGCCGTTCACCAACACCGCGATCGTCTTCGGCCAGCCGCAGCGGGGCGACGTGGTGGTGTTCCGCTACCCGCTGGACGTGTCGGAGTTCTACGTCAAGCGCCTGATCGGGCTGCCGGGCGATGTGGTGCGCTTCGACGGCGGCGCGGTCAGCGTCAACGGCGCGCCGTTCGATGTGCAGGTCGTCAGTGAAGGTGTCGGGCCGAAGGTTGCGCCCGAAGACCGCGGCCAGTGGCTGCTCGACGAGACCACCGCCGGCAACAGCCGCACCATCAAGGTCAACCCGTTCGTGATGGGCCGCTTGCCGCCGACCGGCATGGGTGCGAGCTGCACCGTCGAGGGCCCGGCCGCGTGGCAGTGCACCGTGCCGCCGGGCCAGTACCTGATGATGGGCGACAACCGCGACAACTCGGCCGACTCGCGCGTCTGGGGCTTCCTGCCGCACGAGCAGGTCTACGGCAAGGCGGTGCGCGTGCTGTTCAACCTGAACGATCT
>JAYSLR010000156.1:0-2348 GCA_043725365.1 Rhizobacter sp.
GCTTGACCATCTGCGCCAGCACGAGGTTGCGGCGTTCGCGCGCGCGCTCCGGGTTGCGCACCGGGTTGTAGCGCTGCGACCCCTTCAGCATGCCCACCAGCGTGGCGCACTGCGCGGTGTCGAGCTGCGCCGCCGGCTTGTCGAAATAGGTGCGCGCCGCCATCTCGATGCCGCGCACGTTGTAGAGAAACGGCGCGACGTTCAGGTAGCTCTCGAGAATCTGGTCCTTGGTGCTGGTGCGCTCGATCCGCAGCGCGGTGATCGCCTCGCGCAGCTTGCGCGTGATGCTGACCTCGTTGCCGATCTCCTGCGGGAACAGGTTGCGCGCGAGCTGCTGCGTGATCGTCGAGCCGCCCTGGAAGCGGCCGTTCAGGATGCCCCAGGCCGAACCGGCGATGCGCTCCGGGTCGATGCCGTGGTGCTCGTAGAAGCGGTGGTCCTCGGTCGCGATCAGCGCGTGGATCAGGTCGGGCGGCACCTCCTGCAGCGTCACCGGCGCCTGGTAGGCGGACGAGAAACGGCCGATCACGTCGCCGTCGGCGGACAGGATCACGCTCGGCCGCAGCGCCTGCGCACGCCGCAGCTCGGCCACGTCGGGCGTCGTGTAGACCAGCACGCCCACATAGACCGAGAACGCGACGCCGGCGCCGGTCGCGATCAGCGCCGACCACTTCAGCCCGCGCGTCAGGCGCCGCGGCCAGCGGTGGGGAGTTTCGGGTTCGGGGGGCGCGGCGTCAGGAGAATCGTCGGGGGAATTCGGCATCTTGAACAGAATCGTCGCACAGCTGGCGCCGCCGCGGTGACAGAGGGTAGCGCGACCGGCGGCAGTTGCCGGCCGACGAAGCGCCGGCGCCGCGCCAGGCTTTGTCGGAGAATCCCGCCCAGACCGGGTTGGCCGAGCGCCGCGTCGGCGCCGCCGCGTGCTGGCGCGTTATCCCACAGGCTGCCTGAACTTTTCCCGCTTCCGCCACTCAGTCGGCGGTTGCCATCACAAGGACCTCGAACGTGAATCGTCGCGATTTTTCCGCCCGGATCGTCGGCACCGGTTTCGGTGCACTCGCCGCCACCACCCTGCTCGCCGGCCCGGCGCTGGCCCAGAGCGGCGCCCCGGTCGAGGGCAAGCAGTTCACCAAGGTCGAGCCGCCGGTGCCGCCGATCGTGCCGGGCAAGATCGAGGTGATCGAGTTCTTCTCGTACGCCTGCCCGCACTGCAATGCCTTCGAGCCGACGGTCGCGGCCTGGACCAAGAAGGTGCCGGCCGACGTGGCCTTCCATCGCGTGCCGGTGCCGTTCCTGATGAACTTCGAGAACCTGATGCGCACCTACTACTCGCTCGAGACCATGGGCCTGGTCGAGACGATGAATCCGAAGGTGTTCGCGGCGATCCACGTCGAGCGCAACTACCTCGAGAAGCCGGCCGACATCGCCGCGCTGATGGCGAAGAACGGCGTCGACGCCGCCAAGTTCACCAGCATGTTCAACTCGTTCTCGGTCGCCACCAGCGTGACGCGCGCGAAGAAGCTGATGGCGGAGTACAAGATCGACGGCGTGCCGACGCTGACGGTGCAGGGCCGCTACATGACCTCGCCCGGACTGGCCGGCGGCTTCGATCAGACGTTCGCGGTCGTCGACTACCTGGTCCAGCGTGCGCGCACCAAGGCCTGAGCGCTGTCAGGGGTGGAGCTTCTCGCCGCGCGCCAGCATCGCGACGAAGCTCTCGAGCCGCCGCGCGCGGGTCTCGGCGCGCTTCGCGGTCTGCAGCCTGAACAGCACCGCATAGCGATTCCTTGAATCGAGCGTCGCGAAGAAGGCCCGCGCGGCCGGGCTCGCGTCGAACGCGGCCTGCAGGTCGGGCGGGATCGTCGCCGTGCTGCCGGGATCGTAGGCCGCATCCCATCGGCCGTCGGCCTGCGCGCGCTCCATTTCCTTCAGCCCGGCCGGCTGCATGCGGCCGGCCGCGACCAGCGCCAACGCCTTCTCGCGATTGACCTTGGACCACAGGCTGCGCGGCGCGCGCGGCGTGAAGCGGCGCAGCCAATGGTGCGGGTCGTGCGCCGCACCGCTGCGGCTGAGCGCGTCGATCCAGCCGAAGCACAGCGCAAGCTCGAGCGCCTCGGCATGGGTGATCGACGGGGTCGGTGCGCTCTTCCTGGCGATGCGCAGCCATACGCCGGTCGAGCGCGCGTGCTGCGTCTTCAACCACGCCGCCCAGTCGGCCGGGCCGTCGAAGTGCAGCGGCGACGACGACGCATCGACCCCGGGCTCGCGCGCCGCCACGTCAGGGGCTCCACCGCGCCGTGCGCCGTCCGCGACCCATGAAACTCGCCGGCGTGTCGGAGGTCGGCTTG